>JAYTNY010000457.1:0-10453 GCA_043748055.1 Roseobacter sp. | reverse complement strand
AGCAAGGAATGTAGATTGGATGCCGGGTATCAGGCTAAAAAGCTTGAAGATTCTGGGTTGAGTGCTGGGCTGGGCATAGGCAAAAACGAGTTTCTTGAGTGTTTTACAAGCTTTTGAGGGGTGTAGCCGGGATGGGTATTGCGTGGAGTGCTATGGATTTGGTAGTGGTTGCTAGCGATGAAATGTGTTGATGTAAGACCTGACCCTCATGCCCTCTCGGGCGTGTCGCCCAGAGCCGCATATATCAAGCGCTCGCCATCGGGCGTGGTGGCTTGCCCTAGAGAGCGTAGATTCAGCGGAGGCGGGCTGGGTGCAGCCACAGCTTGCGGCGCAGGAGGCGCGGCAGCTATCACAGGAGGTGGAGGCGCTTTTTTAGGTGCTGTCAGTTTGGGAGCTGGCGGTAAAAACAAGGCAAACGGATCGCGGCTGGAGGCCTCCAAAGGCTCACGCTCAATCTTGGAAGGCAACGCAATGATATCCAAAGTATTCGCGCTAGAAACCGATGCGCCGGCTACTCTTGGCGCTGCGCCAGCAGAAGCGCTCAGCACAGATTTCTTAGACAAAGCCGCCCACCACATCCAAGCCAAGCCCAGCGCCAGCAAGCTAAGCCAAAGCTTTCTGGATCGCAAAGAAAAAGCAGGCGCAGCGCTCACTGGCTAATCCTTCACATACAGCGTTAAAGCCAATGCCCAGTCAATGCGCGCAGCATCGCCCGAACGCGGCGTCGCGGTGAGCGATTGCAGTGCGAGGCTTGGGTAGCGGCTGAGCAGCTCAGCCAGCAGTAGCTTGCCGCTGGCATATGTGCCATTCATCGTGAGCGCAATATCCACCCGCCCTGCAGTTTGGGCACTAGAAGCTGTGTGAGACAGCGTCATCTGGCCAAGGTTTACCGGATGCTGCTGCGCCAAACTGCCTAAAAACCGCACCACCGCATTGATCTCATCGCGCTGCGGCCAGCGTTGCGTAAAGTCTGGCTCGTTGCGCACTGGCGGCGCAGCTTGGGTAGAGAGAGTCTTGAGCGATTGCTCCAATTGCGACAGCTCAGTCTGTTGCTTGAGCAACTGTGCACGCTGCTGCGAAAGCACGCCCCATGCAAGCAAGGCCAAACCAGCCAGCAATGCAATAGCCGTCAAGGCATGCCGCGCAAGCGACCAAGCGCGATATCCCGTCGCCCCCGCTATTGCATCCGCCACTGAAGTCATTGCTTTCATATTTCACAGCATTCTACGGGGATTGGGTGGTTTTTCTTTCTGAATGACCGCATAAACCAAGTACTCAGCATTTTTGGCATTTTCACTATGTTTTGTGATCTAAATCGGCACTTAGCCGGCATAGAATCTGCGTATGTCGCTATCGAAATAATAGCATCCTAAAGAAAGCGATCAAGCGGTCTCAGCCCTGCAGCTTCGCCACTGCCCGACTCACCGTCGCGCTATGCACACCAAAATGCCCTGCTATTTTGCCCAAGGTGTAATGCCTGCTCGCATAAGCAGCAGCCATAGCGGCATCTCGGTCTTGGCCATACTCGCGCTCATAGTGCTCTAAAGGCTTGGCTTTCCCCAAGCGCTGCACCTTGGGGAATTCTCTTGCCCCCACATCGCCGCTGATCGCTTGCGTCATTTTTAAGTTCTTATCCACCAGCTTGCTCATGCGCTTCATAAAGGCTTCATCGCCCAAAAACATTTGCTGCTCCAGCTGCTCCCACACAGGAGGCAGGCCCACGCCAGCGCGCACATGATCCACATACAGCGCTCGCGCTCTGGCAGAAGTAGGCGCAAATTGAGCCAATAGTGCGTCAGTGGCCAGCCAATCTGGCGCATCGATGCTCCCCACCATTGCCCCATAAGAGCTCCAAGGCCAATCCTTCGCATCCGCCACCATGCCCGCCCGCACCGGGTTGAGCACGATATAGCGCGCCAGCTCCAGCAGATAGCCTTCTTTGTCCACCACAATCGCTTTAAAGCGCCCTTGAAACACATGCCCTACTTTGCTATTGCGCCGGTTAAAAAGCTGGGTATACACCCCATTGAGCTGGCGCATGCCTTGCGACAGATTGGCAAGTGGCGTCTCCACCAGCAAATGGTAATGATTGCTCATCAAACAATAGGCATGCACGATCCATCCAAAACGCTGACACACCTGCGAGAGCACAGCCAGCCAAGCCAGCCGATCTGTATCAGAGAGATAAATATCCTCCCGCCTATCTCCGCGAGAAGTCAGGTGATAAAGCGCATGCGGAAATTCGAGACGGAGTGGGCGTGCCATGAAGAGATCATGCCATAAAAATGCTGATTTGCAAGACTTGACCCCTGCCTTCCCTTGCTGACCCCTGCCTTCCCTTGACCCCTGCCTTCCCTGATTTGCAAGACTTGACCCCTGCCTTCCTGACCCCTGACTTCCCAAAGCATAGTCATCAAAATCAGCAGGCAGAGTAAACGAATAATCAATCATGCTGATCAAGGCGTGCCGAGTAGTTCTTCCAAAGCGTTATGAATCTCAGTCGTAAATCGCTCGTAAGCAACAACATCCGCACCGCTTGCAGCAAGCCGCCCGACTTGCCATCCTAAGAAACTAGGTATGTACCAAAGCAGAGAGACCAATCGTCTCGGTAACAACTCGTCCTCAGCCATCTTGGTTGAACGCAAAACTCCAAGGATAACTTGAGCTTGCTCGGCATCGTAACTTCCTCTACGAATACGCTCAAAAAAGCCATCCGTGTCCCACTCGGATTCCAGTAAATGAATGATTTCACTAAAGTCTGTCATTTGATTCTCACTATTGCATCGGGAGAAACAACGTTTCGGATCAAGACTTCTTGATCTCGGCGCGCCCAATTGGACATCCGTCCACCATTTGCGAAACCGCCAGATACATCGAGTACCTCAGAGCCAACTTTGTTCAAGTCGATCCGAACTACTCCATACTCCCCGTACTTAGTAAGTGCTGTGTTTAGATCTTTAGTAGTGGATATCCACTGCGTAGCATCCTTACCAGCGACGTGACTGATTGGGCTATTTCCCGCGCCGGGAGATCGTGCGAAGAGCCCAGCCGCCGCATCTTCGCCCTTTGCAAGACCTCGATAAACATAATTTTCTACCTGTGCAACTTTTGATGCTACACGACCCACCGGCACAACCTCAATCGTAGCAAGGCCGAATTCCATAACGCTACAACTGCCCCAGCAGTCAATCAGACCGCCGCCGGGTCCCAAATCTATGAAGATTTGAGTACCAATCTTGAGACTTAACTGCCCTGTGCGCTCACCAGCCAAGTGTGCGTTAGAGATGAGTTTTTGCGCCGCTGCCGTCTCTTGGCCGCGATACCTGCCATAAAGATTATGAAACACCGTGCTCCAGTCTAATTGCGCCGTTGTGCCTATGACTGCGCCAGGCTCTTGCGGTGTCAAAAATGAATTGACAATCTGCGCCCCAGGGCTGTTGATGCCGTTCCACTGGCTTGAGCATGCAGAGCACACCGGGGAAATGGGGTTACTAACGTTGCTGTAGTCAATGCTGAAGCCGTAGCCTGCGAATGAGCCTTGGTAGCCGCCGTAGTCGGCGTTGGGGCCGTAATACGTCCCCCCCGTGAAGTTGATGCCGTATTCCTCGGCAAATCCAGAAGGATCGTACAGCGTGAGTGGGTTGTTTTGTACGTATGAATACCGGTTGTAGCTTTTGAGGTTGTGGGGATCTGGAATGTTCGGATCCGCACTCATGAATCTTGCGATCAGTGGATCAAAGATGCGCCCGTTCATGTGGATCACACCGACTTCATCCAGATGCTCGTGCAGGGTGAAGCCACGGTCTAGCGTGAGGCCGACAATACCGTCTGCTGTATCTGCCGTGCCGTTGGGGAAACGGCGTTTACCCCATGGGTCGTAGGCTAGGCGCTCGATCACGCTTCCTGTTTCATCGGTGACGACGGACACACTGCCTAAATGATCGGTATGCAGGTATTGCAGGCTCTGAGCGGGTTTAGCGCTTCCTGCTGGGCCGCCTGTGGCTAGATTGCCCGACCTGCTCACGTGCATCGCAAAGACCATGCCGCCTGCGGAGAGGTAGTGTTTATGTTCTACAAGACCGTTGCCTTTAACTTCCTTCTCGTAAACGAGGTCGTTGTTTTGTTCGTTGAGGTAGTACACAGTGCCAGCGGACATGCTGTTCGGTGCTGTTGCGTCGAGCTGAGTGCGCTGGCTGATCCTTTGGTGCTCGGGGCCGTAGACGAAGGTTAAGGTGCGGTTTGTGACTTGGCTCGTCGTGATGTTGTTGGCGAAGCAGCGGTTGCCGGAGAGGGTAGAGCCTGCAGGACAACTGTAGGCTACGACTTTGTCATGCGTGGTGACAGGATAACAACGCGTACCAATGAGAACGTTGCCAGACGAACAGCTAGCAGTAGCACCCTTAGAGACGATTCCTATACAGCTTGTGCCGGACTGAGTGTAGCCCCCTGGGCAGGAAGACCAATTAATTATCGCAGTCGATGTGGTAGTTTGTGTTGATATGCAAGTGGTCCCGACAATGGCAAAACCAGTGGGGCAGGAATAGCTAATCAACGGAGCAAAGCCGCATGCTGTGTAAGGAATGTACTGCTCTTTTTGTTTTACAACCGCCATCCCGTAATAGTTTCCATATTCGGAACACTGAAAGGATGCAGGCGGGTAGCCGAATGAGACAAGTCCTACACATATTCCGTTCACAGGTGTACCAAATTGCATTGGGCTCTGAGAAAGGTTTGTAGTAGGGCAATAACTACTTGCAGTGGCTGGTTGAGAGGATGTGCCTGTGCATGTCGAAGTCCCGGATAAGGTTGAACCAGCAGGACAGGTATACCACAGCGTTGCAGAGACAACCCTGGTGGTCGTGCAACTAGAGCCATTGAGGTTGTAACCCACGGGACAGGAATATGTCGGCGTCGTGGATGCCGCCTGTATCGCAGGTTGAATGCAGGTTTTGTCAATCAGACTAGTGCCAGCAGGACAACGATAACTCACTATACTGGCAGGTTGAGATAGTCTCCCAATGCACTCTGTGCCATTTGGTGCAGTCACGCTGTTTACACATTGACTGCCTCTGTAATAAGCGCATTGCCCATTAGAATTGGGCGAAAGACCCGCAACGAGGAGGCGATTATTGCCGCTTACGTAAGCAGTGCAAGCAGCGGCCGAAGTCTGCACAGTACTTACGCAACGAGTGGCCTCACCGATTAAAACGGCTGCATCTGAGCCCACGCAAGACGGGGTTAGATTCACGAAAGCGACGGACACCGATGTAAAACATTGATTACTCGAGGGATCAATGCTGAAGGCCGAGTCGCATGACGTGGTCGCAACTGCCGGAAAAATAGTGGTATTAAAACTCCAACATTCTGAAGCGCTTTCAGAAGTTCCCACTGGGCAAACGCTCCCCGCTTGAATCGCGGCCGTGCTCGTCTGTGTGCCGCTTAAATTGAATAAAGCCAGTTCTTGGGGCATGTTGAAGCTAGTGTGGCGCTCCCAGCGGATACTGTGCCGACCGTTGGCGCTGTCTTGATTAACGGTGTAGAGCAAGTTGCCGTTGCCAACCACCATGCCACTAGCCGGGCCCATTCCTGTTCCAAGGGTCTTTGCACCAGCGCTGTAGTCGTCAAAGGCGTAGGCTAGGGCGCGCGTGCCGCTGAGTGCCGTTGCGCCCGAGGGAGCTTCTAGCGTGATATTGGTCAGGCGATTGGGCCGTTGGGGGTCATACCAATAGCGGCCTACGTCGCTCTTGTAGGCGATGTTGCCACGTGAGTCGTACATGACCTGCACGTCAGCGCTGGGGTCTTGGGCGGTGACGGAGCCGCCGATGGCTTGATAGTTGGTAAGGCGCTTGAGATTGTCATAGAGAAAGATCTCTTGCACACCGGTGTTAACGTCGCTTCGGGCAGTGAGGTTGCTGAGGCTGTCGTATTGGTAAGTAGTTTGCTGTATGCCTCCGTTGGCCAGGCCGTCTTTCGTGGCGGTAATGGCTTGTAGTCGTCCCGTCTGCGCATCATAGGTCTTGCTTGTGATGACTCGGTTGCCATACCGATAGCGCATGATCTGGCCTTGGGCGTTGACGGCTTCGACGGTGTAAGTCGCTGTTTGGGTAATTCCAGCACCTAGCCCGACGACACTCTTTATGAAACCCAATGGTGTGTATTGATAGCTAACTTGATAGCCTGTGGGATAGGTCTGGCTGGCGACGCGTCCTGTTCCCGTTTCGTAGGTCACCGCGGTGGTGACAGTCGCATCGAGTTTGGTAGTGGTGGTAACGGCACGACCCAAGTTGTCATAGTTGTGAGTTCGCTTGTAGCCGTTTTCGCTGCTGGCCTGGCAGAGTCTGCCCACGCCTTTGGCGCAGTTGTCATACGCCCAATTGCTGATGAGATCAGGCTCATTGCGTTGGGTCAAACGGCTTAAGACATCGTATGTCAACACAGAGCTTTGCCCTAAGCCATCCAATTGGAATACAAGTTCGCCAAAGACATTGTAGGCGTACTCCCACACGCCCATCGCAGGGTCTTGCATTCGGGTCTTGTGTCCGCGGGTGTTGTACTCTATCTTGGTGATATTACCCGCAGCGTCGACTTGGGTAAGCTGGCCAAGCGGGTCGTATTGGTACTGAATGGCTCCCCCGTATGCATCGCTGACCCTTGATATGCGCCCAAACGCATCTTTCACCGTTGTCTTACTTTGTCCTTTGTTATTGGTAATTGTGGTCGACAGACCGTTGTAGATAATTCGTTTGATCGCGTTTCCGTCAGCCGACACATTATCTGGGGAAATTTCGTCGCTTAAACGCCCCAAATCGTCGTAAGCATAGACAACCCAAACGGCGGAGCTAGGACTACTAGCGTTGTAATTATTGGACTTACGTCGCAACTGACCTAGGGAGTTGTACTGGGTATCATGCACAATCACGCTTGCAGGTATGCCTTCGCCGTCAAAGCCTAAGGTTTCGACACGAATGACACGGTTTTGGCCATCGTGATATTGGCGCACATAGTGGCCAATCTCTAGATTATTGGCGCTGTAAAGGCGCTCGGTAACAACCCAAACCGGAATTTGAGTGACTGCGACAAAACCCACGCTCGAACCTCCGCCCTGAGGCATCAATGAGGCAGGGCAATTTGCGCCTACCTCAGCACAAAATTGATAAATCCAAGTGCTGTATGTGCCATCCGCTCTCTCTTCTCGTGTTTTGCGGCCAAAACCATCATAGACCCAGGTGGTAGTTAACCCGTTGGTGTCCACCAGACGCGTTGGTTGTCCGAAACGCTCATCGTGTTGCGTAGCTTCGCTTTGACCCAGGGCGTTGGACATGACTGCCGGAAAACGACCGTCTGTAGTGTAAGTGGTGCTGGATGATCTGGAGCTGCTAGCGCTGTAGGTTGCATAGCCCGTAGCACCAGAGCATGCAGCACGGGTGACGACGGCTTTGTTGCCCTTAGCATCATATCCATGCGTTGTTGCTAGGCACAACTGAGGATTGTCTGGTTCGATGACTTCTTTGATCAGCAAACCCTGCGCGTTGTAATCAAAGCTGCTCACTCGAATGATGGTGGTGTTCTGCGCTTGAGCGGAGTTTAGAATCAGACAAAGTAACCCCAAAAAAGTAATTACGCTGACGACAGTACCTTGGATTAGACGTCGGGTGTTCATGGCGGTGTTCTCCCGATTTCTTTAGTTCTTGCTGCTGGTGACTTGGGCGCGCTTAAGCCGGCCAAGTATCCAATTGCCGTTTTGCGTTTGTGCAGGCCAGTATTGGTGGGTTGTTATTGCTCGCCCTTGCTCCACTCCCCCAAGGCTAGTAATTGTGGTGATACTGCTTGTGTCTCCGTATTGCGTGCCGTCACTGGCATCGTAAGCACTTGGCTGGTAGCTGAATTGGGTTTCGACAGTTGACCTCTCCAAGCCATTGACATCACGGGTTACAACGGTGACAGTACTGGGGTGTATGAACGTGGTGCTGGAAGTTGAACCGACAGTACTCGTGTAACTTGTGAGCTTTTCACTAAGTGAAATTGAACTGCTCTGACCAATATAGGAGACATCCGCAGAACCGACGGTGTTAATTATCCTTGAGGTATACCGTGCTTGCTCCTGTTCAAGAATCGGAAGTCCAAGCGTAGGCCAAACTGTACTGATAGTCACCCGAGTTGTGCCAAACGATGTACTCTGACTTCTTGTTTTATAACCAAGGTATCCACGTCCTGAACCAGGGTACAGTGGAGATGTATGTTCAATCACAGGATTGTTGAAACTATAGCCAGTGATAATAGGCGTAATCTGGCCGATTTGAATTGCAACTGAGTTTACGACCGGGCGAGGGTGGGAATATAGGGATGCTTGTGGATAAATTATGCTTTTGTCCCCTTCAACGTACCAACCTTGGGGGCCAGTGTACGTAAAGTCGATTCGCTTTGAATTTGACGGGCCCTCGTAAACTGAAGAAAGTAGAGAGGCACTGGGTGTGTAAGATCTGTATGCGCAATAGTATCCGTACGAATTTCTGCCGCACATGTCCATCAAACCATCTCCATTGATGTCCATCATTCGTATGGTCGAATAATACTGGGCCTCACTCCACCCAATTCCACCAAAAGATGAAGACCATTTGGTAAGAGCAGCGAAATTTGATCCGGTATTCAAAGCGCAATATATGCCATCAGAACCTCTGCCGCAAACGTCGATCAGACCATCAGCGTTCATATCGCCGAACTGAATGGTGGAGTAGTATTGCTCCTCACTCCAGTCCGCTCCAAACCCCGTAGTCCAAACAGAGGCTGCGGCAAAGTTCGTGCCCGTGTTCAGCGCACAATGGATTCCACCGGAATTTCTACCGCACACATCTGGCAACCCATCTCCGTTGATATCAATGTAGGTTATCTTCGTATAAGCTTCCTTGCCTCCCCAACCCGCGATATCACTGAAGGTCGTGTCACTCGTCCATAAAATTGGCACGCCAAATTGCGTACCAGTGTTCAAAGCACAATACAAACCCGTAGATAAACGACCACAAACATCGAGGAGTCCGTCGCCATTCAGATCAACGTACCTAATCGTACTGTAGTACTTTCGGTCCACTCCCCATCCTGCGGCATCCCCAAATGCACCGCCCGCAGTCCATAGGGTTGCGGTATCAAAACTCAATCCGTTGTTTAAGGCACACTGGATACCGCTTGATGCGCGTCCGCAAATGTCGATGCGACCATCACCATTCACATCGACGAACTGAATCGTCGAGTAATACTTATGATCTGCCCCCCAGCCCTGAGCGTCTGAGAAGTCAGTACTCCAAAATTTTGTTCCATTGCCAAATTCAAGATTACCATTCCCGTTCACAAGGCTGTTTATTGCGCAATATATGCCTCCTGCAGCACGACCGCATACATCTGCTGATTGATCGCTGTTGATATCGACGAACTGAATCGTACTGTAGTATTTCGGGTCTGATCCCCAACCGAAGGCATCACTATATTGGGTTGTCCAAGTATTTGGAGAGTGAGCATAATTCGAACGCAGATCATCAGTTCCCCTGTTACCAGAAATACACTCGATCCCCAAGGCCGTTCTGCCACAAAGACCTGGTGCGCCCCTGCCACCCACATTTGCAGCGCGTAAGGTTCCGTGGTTGCTGACTATGGTCCATGTAGCACCCATGCCAATACTGCTCAGGAAACCGTACTTCGTCAATGCCGATGTGGATGTACCCCATTGGAAAGTGGTTGGATACAGGCAGTTGTTGCTTGATGCGCACTCCTGAATCGACGTGATTCGTGACTGTGTTGCCTGGTCATTGCTGTACAACAAACGGTATTGCTTGATCGCGTTCGCCTGACCATCAATGTAAGTTGAGATTTCAGTTATTCGCCGACTGGTGGTAATAGAACCACCTCCACGGTAAGTTTGCCTAACGTCCGAACGAAGTTCTCGAAGCATTCGTATTTCAACGGTGGAATACCTGACTGTGTCGATGTAGTGTTGTCCTGATTCCTTGAAGTAAGTGAAGCTAATGTTGTTGCCTGAAGCGTCCGTGATTTTGTTTAGCGCCCAAACTCTGATGACGTTTCGCCCTACCGCTTGAATTTGTGAGTCCACGGTTCCGCCGAACTCCATTCGTAGACCGGATTTTGATTGCACAACAAAACTCTGAGGGCCGAAGTTGCGAAGCACCATTACCGCAGGGCCTTCAAATCCTAGCGCCCTCGGCAAGGGGACGAACTCTGAAATTTGCCCATTTGCTACGATTTTGCTAAACGTTTCGATTTCTGTCCTGTACTCGCTAGATTCTGCACCGTAGGCGCCGTTCACAACCATAAGCCTTTGGCCATCTAAGCAAAATCTATCTTCTTGGTTGTAGTTGACACTGCCTCGGATGCCATCGGTGGCAATTGTCTTGGGGCATCGGGTGATGGCGCTGAGGCCACTTAAGCTCCAGCCCAGGCCCAAAAT
>JAYTNY010000456.1:0-6533 GCA_043748055.1 Roseobacter sp. | reverse complement strand
CATCGGCCACCACACCCGGCAACCCATCGCTCTCGCCAAAAATAATGCGGCGCGCGTTGGATGTGTGCAGCAGCGGGTCTATGTTTCGGCGGTTAACCGCCGCCTGTACCCGCCTATGCCAAAACGCTTCGTCAATCGTCTCATCTGCGTTCCAGGTCAACAGCCGCACCGCAATTTGTGCTTGTTGGTTAATCACCCCGCGCGCCAGCCACTCGCCCTTGTTGTCCAGCACGTCAACCACATCGCCCTCTTTGGGCTGGCCCTCCACGTCTTTAATGCCGCCAGCAAACAAGCGCGGGTGCTTGTTGCGCACAGATTTGTCTCGGCCGGATTTGAGGATGACGGAGGGGAGAGATGACAAAGTATGAGGTAAGAAGTAAGAAGTATGAAGTATGAAGTAGGAGGTCAATTCTTCACTTCATACCTCCTACTTCATACTTCTCGCTTCTAGCTTTCTGTCGGGTTGGCGTTGCGGTTCGTCGCATCCGCCTCAAGCTGAGGCACTTGGTCGAACTGGCCCGCCATCAACTGCTTCATGCCTTCCAAAATCTGCGCACGGGGCAGTGTGCCGCCCGAGCCGCGCACCACTTTCACATAGTTGTAAGTGAACGCGCCGTTGTAGCGACCGTTGAAGAAGGCATCGGCGCTGGTCTGGTTGCTGCGGCAACCCGTCCACAAAATAATGTTCTTCGCCGCTTTTGCACCAGCGTCTGGGGCCACATCTTTCGTGCCTTTCTTACTCTTCTTGCTCTTGGGCTTTAGGGTGAAGCCGCGCACTTTTTTGGATTTGCCGACGGGCGACTCTGAGGGTGGGGGAAGATAACGCGCCTTCATGCCGAGGGCGCGGAAGCCTGTGCCGCTGTGGCAGGTGTCCAGATAAGCCTCTAGTGTGCAACTGTCTGGCAACTGCTCAAACAGATCATGAAATTCATCATCGCTGATGATGCGCGCTGGGTCCCAATCATTGCCCTTTTGCGCAATGTCGTGTGGCACAAACGCCTCATCCATGCCATCTGGCTCGTCGCCGCTGGTGTCTGTGGCCTGCGTGCCATGCGATGAGAAGCTGAACACAATGTGGTTGAGTTTGCCTGCCTTCGCCTCGGCCACCATCGCCTTCAGCCGCGCCATGATGTTGGCTTTTGTCGCGTTTGCATCCGTCAGCGTTGTAATGTCGGCGGCGCGAAAGCCCATCAAGTCCTTTAGCAATGCGCCCATGTCTTTGGCATCGTTCACGCAACCGTTTAGCGCAAAGTGAGGGAAGTTCTGAAACTTGTTAATGCCCACACACAGTGCTTTTTTACCTGCAATCCCTGCCATGAGAAATACCTCCTGAATAAAACGTGTGAATAACGTAGAACGTAGTTGACGCGATTCAACCACGTTTCAGTGGGAAGTAACGCCGGACAAATAACCTGAAAAGGATGAAGGCATTGTGAAGGCATTAGCGAATGACAAACGACAACGCCACCATCGCCACAACCAGGCCCACGAAGATAATGGCAGTCTTGGTTAAATCGCCGATCACTTCGCTATATTCCTCGCGCCAGTTTAAGGTGCGGGCCACGGGTACTGCGCTGGTTCGGTTGGCCGAAGCCGTAGCTCCCGCCACCGAAGCCGAAATAGGATTGTTGAATGCCTCTGCGGGCAAATCTGGGTTTCGCGGCCTGCGGCCGTATCGTTTAGACATTGTTATTTACCTCGTTTTGTAATTTGTTAGTGATGTTACTCAATGGCAGAAAAAATCTACCGCAAAGCATCCTGAGCGCTCGGCTTCTAAGCCGCGTCGAAGGATGCGACCATGGACAAGCTTGGTCAGCCAAGCTCGACATAGAGCGCGTTCTTCGACTTCGCTCAGAATGCTTTCTGGCGGGATGAGATTGCTGCTGCGTAACATCAGTTGGCTATTGGTTAGTTGTTATTGGTTAGTTTGCGTCAGTTTCTCAATCAGCAACTTCATTGCTGCATCGGCAGTGGCGCGTTTGTTGCCCATGCGGTCGTGCGGCCACACACATTTCTGCGCCATATCGCACTGTGGGCTGCTGAAGCCGATGTAGACCAATCCTACCGGCTTCTCCTCACTGCCGCCATTGGGGCCAGCGATGCCGGTTGCGCTGATGCCCACATCCACGCCCAGCTTTGTGCGCACGCCGCGCGCCATTTGTATGGCTGTGGCTTCACTCACGGCTCCCACGCTGGCTAGCGTTTCCGCGCTCACGCCCAGCATATTTTGTTTGATGGCGTTCGAGTACGAGATCACACCGCCCAAAAAATAATCGCTGCTGCCAGCGCGGTTGGTCAACTCGTCTCCAATCAACCCACCTGTGCAAGATTCTGCTGTGCCAATCGTCCATTGGCGCTGCGTCAACGCTCGCGCAATCTCGTCGTTGGCGTAGGCTCGCCACTCGCGTTTTAACTCCTGCGTCACATCGTCCACCGCGGCCAGCGCCTGGTGCTGTTCCATCGGGCTAAGATCGGGCTTGATGTCCTCAAACTCGTGTTCGTCCATCACCTGCGTTTCGCCGTTCGGCCACATCCACACATCCAGGGCTAGGTCGTCCCACTCAATATCGTTTGGCAAAATGCGCGTGGGCCGCGTCACATTGGCATACCAACCTTTCACCGTGCCATCCGGCGCAGTAATCTTAAAGATGTTGTACCAACGGTTGTCGTAAAACGTCTCAACAAAAATATCGCCTGCGTCCAGCGTTACATAACCCAGGCGGGCCATCGGGCTAGTCCATTCGGCATTGGCGGTAATGCTGTGTTCATCACGCCGCACCAAACGACCCTCATAATGAACCTTTAAGTTGTTCAAATGGTCATACTTGCGGATCAACAACAGCCCAGCCATAAGGGCGCGATTATAGTCATGTTAAACCCGCGTGCTACACTCGCGTCTACAAGTGCTTTCGCTGTAGAGAATCCTCCCGAATGTTGCGCAAATGCGCTTCGCACTTGCAAGTTCAACCTTCGGGAGAATGAGTTTCGCTAAGAACCTATCTCAATAGGGACGACATCCCTTGTAGGGATGTTGTCCCTGATAACCAATTGGGATAGGCTCTAAGTGCTGAGCTTGTTTGTTGAGGGAGGAGAACATTCAATGAAAACGTTGCGCTCAATTTTGCTCATCGTTCTAATGTTGGCAACATTTATAGGCCAGGCTAGGCCTGCATCCGCCGCCACCGCCAGCTTCAGGCTGCTGCATGCCACGCTCGATGCTGGGGCGTACGATATCTATCTCGACACCGCCAAAGTCGCCACGCTCAGCTTCACCCAATTCAGCGGCGACATCGCTGTGGAGGCGGGCAATCGCCAAATTCGTGTCTTCCCCGCAGGCAACCCCAACACGCCTGTTTTGGCCATAAGCGTGCTATTTGGAGCCAACCACAAATACATGGTGGTGATTGCAGGCCGACAAGCCAACGGCCTGCGCCCGCTCGTTCTCACCGAGCCGCCTGTGCCTGCGCCCCGCTACTTTCGCTTCCGTGTGGTGAACTTAGACCCGGATAACTCGCAACCCGTCGAACTCATCAATATTAGAAATCGAGTCATTATTCCCAGCGTGGCGTTTACCGAAAATAAGTGGGCTACGTTGCCGAGTGGGGCAGGCGAATATCACTTTCGCATTCGCGTCATCGGCCAGCCCAACCCGTTTGTTACCCTGGCCCCTACCATTTTCCAATCACGCAAACGCTACACCGTGTGGGTGTTTAACACCAACCCGCCGGCTGGCGCACAAGCCGCCCAACGCGCCCTGCCAGAGATGAATATGCCCAACGTCCGCGAGTTCCAGCCGAATGTGTATGCGGTGACGCAGGATTAAGTGATGAGATGCCAGGCACCTTCAGCGATTCCTATCGCCGGTGCCTGGCATCTGGTTAACCTGAAACTTGGTTCACGCTTTGCACCATCACATGCTGCTTGCCCGTCTTCTCATCCGTATGCAAACTCACTGTGCTAACGGATGCAGGTGACGTGCCCAGCCGCTGAAAGTTATCGAATGGCATGCCGAGATAGTGCGCCAGCGCAGCCTTAATCACATCCGCATGGGCCACCACGGCAACGGTTTGTGGCTCCTTGCGCTTTGTTGGCTTCGCGTCGGCTTCGCCCTCTTTGGCTGGCTCGTCAAATTCCAAATCCGGGTGTGCGGCCAGAATGCCCTCCAACGTAGACACGACCCGCTGCTGCATCTCCAACATCCCTTCGCCGTTGGGGAACTTGGCCTGGCTGGGCGTCTCTACCACCACTTTCCACAACTCTTTGGTAGTCTCGCCCTCGCTCACCTCTTTAATCGTTTTGCCCGTGTAATCACCGTTGTCAATATCAGCCATGCCAGGGCGAATGCCGATGGACAAATTGTGTGGCGCAGCCACCCGAAAAGCCGTCTCGATAGCCCGCTCCAAATGGCTGGCATACACCGCATGAATCTTGCGCTGGCTCAGCAATTTGCCCAACGCCTCGGCCTGGGCGCGGCCTTCTTCGTTCAGGTGAATATTGGGCGAATGGCCGGGCAGGCGGCCGGTCTTCACAAAATCATTGGTAGCGTGGCGGATGAGGAGCAGAATAGGCATAAGCAGTTTGAGTTTGAGTTGGGAGTTTGAGTTGGGAGTTTGAGTTGGGAGTTTGAGTTACCTCAACTCTAACTCAAACTCCCAATTCAAACTGACCTGATCTTGAACGCATCAAAATCCCGCGCCACCACGCTGTTGGCAAAAACGCTGCGGGCTTCGTCTTCGATATCGCGCTCGCGGTAGCGCCCGCTGATGTGCGTCAGGATCAACTGTTTCACGTTGTTGTCGCGCGCCAGCCGTGCCGCTTGCGTGGCGGTCAGGTGGCCGTTGGCGCGGGCCATGTCGCTGTCCACAGCCATGTAGGTGGATTCGGTGACCAGCGCATCGGCGTTGCGTACCACTGGCTCCAGGCCTTCAGTGCGGCCCACATCGCCGGTCATCACCAGCTTTGTTCCCACTTGCAATGGGCCAAGCACCTCATCGGGTTGCACCTTGCGCCCATCGCTTAAAGTGATGGCGCTGCCTTTCACCAACTGTTTGCGTTCCGGCCCATTCGGCACACCCAGCTCGGTGGCCTTGTCGTTCAAAAACGGCCTGCGCGAGTGTTCCTGAAAAAGATAGCCGTAGCAATCTGGCCCGCGATGTTGCACGGGGAAAGCCACCACATCAAAGTCATCGCCTTTCACAATCACACCGGGCTGAACCTCCACAAAATCTAGCTTGATGGGTGGACGCCCGCCGCGAAAGACCACCCGAAACGCTAAATCCTCGATGCGGTCTAGCGTGCTCTTGCCGCCATAAATCGTCAGCGCGTCCAACGTCTCCCACTGCCCAATCGTAGACAAGATGCCGCCCAAGCCCAAGAAGTGATCGAGGTGCGGATGCGTGATCAGAATATGCTCCAGCCGCCGAAAGCCCAGCCCGCTGCTCAGCAGTTGGCGCTGCGTGCCCTCGCCGCAATCCACCATAAAGCGATAGTCATCGTGAGACACAATGGCCGACGACAAATTGCGCTTGGGCAATGGCGCAGATGCAGCAGTGCCGAGAAATGTCAATTCAAACATCGTAACAAAACGGCGCAGCCTTAATACCTGCTACTCCGAATCATCCTCCGATGCTGTATTCGACTCTTGCACTGGATTTCCGTAAGAAGGTCGCTGCTCTCGTTGCAATTGCTCCCAATCACGGCCACGATATGCCTGCAAGGTGTATGCAATTTGTTCATCGAACGCTGCTGGGCTATGCGCAAAGATGAGCGGGCGAATCTCAAACTTCCATCCATCTAACATCGTGCAATTTACCAATGCCTCACGCTCAAATGCGTTTTCTGCGAAGAAGATGGCTACACCACCTGCTTGTCCGATGAAATGATCGTGGAACAGTACCAGTGGCAGGTTTTTATTCGCGACAAACTCATTGAAACGGCGATTGACCTCAGCGGGCGATAGGTCTTTAGGCCCAAGGGCATATACCAAAAAGCATCGTGGTTTTGTGATCTGGGTCATCGCGCCTCCATATTCGTTCTTCGCTTCAAACGTGATAGTTGCTCGGTTGCATCATTTCAACTCTCGCCCGGCGTATTGTTTCTTGTAATACTCCATGTACTCGCCCGTCTTGATCTTGCGCCACCACCACTGGTTCTCCACATACCACTGCACCGTTTTCTCCAGGGCTTGCTCAAACGTATGGCTGGGGGTCCAGCCCAGGGCGCGCACCTTGCTGTTGTCAATGGCATAGCGCTTGTCGTGGCCGGGGCGGTCTTTCACTGGCTGAATCATGCTCTTGGGCTTCTTCAGAATCTCTAGAATGGCATGCACCATCTCGATGTTGCGCGTCTCCACGCCGCTTCCCACGTTGTAAATCTCGCCAGGGGCGCCATGCGCAATCACGGCGTCAATGCCCTCGCAGTGGTCGCCTACAAATTGGTAATCGCGCATCTGGCTACCATCGCCGTACAGCGGGATCGGCAAGTTGTCAATCAAGTTGGTCACGAACAGCGGCACGGCCTTCTCTGGGTATTGG
>JAYTNY010000455.1:0-5298 GCA_043748055.1 Roseobacter sp. | reverse complement strand
TGCTGGGCTGCGCTGGCCCCCGGCGCGCCCGTGGTCACACGAATGGTGAGCGGCACGCGGGCCTTGCCGCCGCTCATATAGCGCGCCTTCGCTACTTGGTTAATCAGTTGGTCGCCGGCGCAACCCAAAAAATCGCCGAACATGATCTCGGCGACTGGTCGCAGGCCCATCATGGCCGCGCCTAGCGCCGCGCCAATAATGGCGCTCTCGCTGATGGGCGTGTCCATCACCCGCTCCTCGCCAAAGACTTGCACCAGGCCGTGGGTGACGCCAAACACGCCGCCCATCGTGCCCACGTCCTCGCCGATGATGAACACGTTGGGGTCGCGCTGCATTTCTTCGCGCAGGGCTTCGTTTATGGCTTCGGAATAAGAAATCGTTCGCATGAAGAGTGATTGCTGATTAGAGATTAGGGATTGGTTAATCGAGGTTACGAATCGCTGGAATGGTGAGGCCAATCATAGCAAGAGCCAACATCAACATGCCGCCCAGTGCAAAGCCGACGGGTAGCAGGCTGGTGGAACCATGACGCGAAACTGCCCCGCACAAAACGTGCGGGGCAGTGAAACTCAGTGCGAAGCATTCTTCGACTTCGCTCAGAATGCTTTCTTGTAGAAATAGGATCACAAATAATCTTTCAATTGCCGACTTCTTCGCGGATGCCGCAGCCGCCGCAATGCCCGCGCCTCAATCTGCCGAATGCGCTCGCGCGTCAGGCCAAACTTCTGGCCCACTTCCTCCAGCGTGTAGCACTTGCCGTTCACCAAGCCAAAGCGCAAGCGCAAGATGCGTTGTTCGCGCGGGGTCAGTGTGCTCAACACTTGTTCAATCTTCTCTTTCAATAAATTATCAAACGCGGTTTGGGTGGGCGAGGTGGTATTCTCATCTTCGATGAACGAGCCGAACTCGTTATCCTCTTCTTCGCCCACTGGCTGCTCCAGGCTCATGGGCCGCCACGAGACCTTTAGCATCCACTCCACTTGTTCGCTGTCCACACCCAGCTCTTTGGCTACTTCCTCTGGGTTGGGGGCGCGACCCAGGGCTTGCTCTAACTCCCGCGTGGCTTTATACAAGCGGCGGATGCGGTCGTTCATGTGCACCGGCACGCGGATGGTGCGGCCCTGGTCGGCTATTGCCCGCGTAATGGTCTGGCGAATCCACCAGGTGGCGTAAGTGCTAAACCGGAAGCCGAGCTTGTGGTTGAACTTCTCGACCGATTTCATCAGGCCAAGATTGCCCTCTTGGATCAAATCCAAAAATGGCACGCCGCGCCCCATATATTTCTTGGCAATGCTTACCACCAAGCGCGTGTTGGCTTTGATGAGATGCTCGCGGGCCAACCGACCATCTTCGATCTCGGCTTGCACCTTGCGAAAGTCAGCATCGTTGCGATATTCTTTATTGACGAGTTTGCGGTTCGCGCCGCGTGATTTGGCAATTGCTTTTGCCAGACGCACTTCTTCCTCGTTGGTCAGCAGGGCCACGCGTGTCATCTCGCGCAAATACAAGCCCACGCCATCGTCTACGCTGATGTTGGCAAGGTCATCCTCGCCCAACACCTTTTCCTCTTCTTCCTCGCTGCCGTCATCTTCGTCCTCGGTGCCGTCCTCAAGCGTAACTTCAGCTTCTTCCTCCTCTTCGGCAGAGGGGTCTTGCACTTTTACACCCGCCTCACTCAGCGAGTTAATCACTTGCTCAACTTGGTCAAAATTCTCGTCGGCATCGGGCAGCAGTTCGAGGATATCCTCGATAACAACAAAGCCCTGGGTTTCTGCTTTTATGAGTAGCGAGGCAACGATCTGATCTTCGTCAAACTGGGACATGCGGGGGATTCCTCTTTGTTTCGAGCGAACTAAGCTAAACAATCTGCACTAGCCAGAACCTGAATCTGAGTTAGCCGCGCGAGTTGGATTAGTTTTGTCAGCTTTATTGCTCCACTTGATGTGTAACCAATCGTCGTCGGTCTCAGCTTCATCCATGCCATTGGGCATGGGGGGCGGGTTCTCTCCAGTGTATTTGGGGTGGATGGGGTTAATCGGGATGGCAAAAATGACCTCTTCGCGCAATGTATCCGTGAGGTCAATCCAAGAGTCGGTGCTGATGAGGCGGTCGGGATCGTTGGCGGCTGCTTCGTCATCGGGTGCAACGTAGTTTGGCAAGCCAAATGGCACACTTTCGAGGGTGATATGTATAGAAAGGCTGAAAAATTCAAGCGAACGCACGCACTGCACATCCACAGCCGTTTCAACTGCGCCGTCCACCAGGACGTTTTCGTTCGTTTTGGTGAATGTAAATTCGCCACGAAGATAAGAAACCTTCAGTTCGTCATCGAACCAAGTGGGGCCACGATCCAGCCTTTCGGTCTGCACGCCACCCACTGGCCCGTAAATCAACTTGTTCAGCCGGTAGCGCATGACAGGAATCCTAACACGGTTCGCAAACCAACGTCAACGGCACGGTGCCTGCTGTTTGGCGACAGAATGCCACAAATCATCGGAGTTAAGCGTTTACTTCTGCATGCTGAATCATCAAAATTCTGGAGTGTATGCAAAGAATTCTCTCTCACGAAGAACATAAAGACTACAAAGTAAGTCTTTATGTTCTTCGTGAGAACTTATCCGATTGCATTTGAACTCTGTGGATTGAGTTGTTGATAAGCTGTGACCTAATCAACTTTCAGCGTGGGTAAGTTTCACTTAAACAATGTATGCGATGTTGACAACCTTACACGATGCAATGACGTGCTTAGGAGCAGCGCTTGTAAGCAACTCGTATACGTTTGGTTAACCCCTTGTGAACCGCATAAGTAGCTTAAAAGATTAAAGCAATTTAAGGTTCGCTACGTAGCGCGCTATTGAGTCGTCGGGTTGCGATGAGTAGAATCGCGTTCCCCTCGCCAAGAGAAGAAGGAGTCAGTCCGATATCGCTCTTCATTTTCTGCATCGCGGGTAAACTGGTCGCAGGAGACATGCATGAAGCCAGAAGAAGCATGGCAGTCTACGCAGGGTGAACTGGAATTGAACGTGGGTCGCGGCAGCTACGCGACTTGGCTCAAATCAACAAAGTATGTGAGTTACGAGGATGGTCAATTTTTCGTTGGCGTCCCAAATGGATATGTCAAAGAGTGGCTCGAACATCGCATGCTCAGCGATATCAAACGCCTGCTGGGTGAACGCATGACCCGCAGCGTGGAAGTGAGTTTTGTATTGCTCAGCCCCAATGGCGCCATCAGCACGCCGGTTAAAACGGATGCCGTGCGCGACGAAAGTTACACGCAAAGTTACACCTCGCCCGCTAACGGCACGGTTCGTAACACCTTCGGTGCTGGCAATGTCAGCGATGGCCTGAACCCGCGCTACACCTTCGAGGCCTTCGTGGTGGGCAGCGGCAACCGCATGGCCCACGCAGCCGCTATGAGCGTGGCCGAGATGCCCGCCGACCGCTACAACCCGTTGTTTTTATACGGTGGCTCGGGCTTGGGCAAAACGCACTTGTTGCATGCGATTGGGCATGCTGCGCGCCGACGCGGCCTGCAAGTCTGCTATGTCACCAGCGAAACGTTCACCAACGAACTCATTGGCTCTATTCGCTCCCAATCCACAGATGATTTTCGCGGCAAATACCGCCACGTCGATATGCTGCTGATGGACGATGTGCAATTCATTGCTGGCAAAGAATCTACGCAGGAAGAGTTCTTTCACACGTTCAACGCGTTGCATGGCAGCAACAAGCAAATCGTCGTTACGAGCGATAGGCCACCTAAGTTGATGGTGACGCTGGAAGACCGCCTGCGCAGCCGCTTCGAGTGGGGTCTGATGACTGATATTGCACCGCCCGATTTGGAGACGCGCATGGCGATCTTGCAGCAGAAGGTGGCGCAGCGGCAATCTAGTATCCCGCAAGATGTGATTGAGTTTGTAGCCAAGCAAGTGCAAAGCAACGTGCGCGAACTGGAAGGCGCGCTCACCCGCCTCATCGCGACAAGTGATATGACGGGCCGCCCGATCTCGGTGCAATTTGCCCGCGATACGCTTGTGGATTTGGTGGGCCGTCGCACCCACATTACACCCTCGCAAGTCATCG
The DNA here is from genome assembly GCA_043748055.1 of Roseobacter sp. Classification (GTDB taxonomy): domain Bacteria; phylum Chloroflexota; class Anaerolineae; order J036; family Brachytrichaceae; genus JANMVQ01. The sequence continues at coordinate 1,215 of JAYTNY010000455.1, read as the reverse complement.
AGACTGTCGCCAAGTTCTACAACATCAGCGTGCCCGAAATCGTCTCGGCCAGCCGCAGCCGCGAACTGGTGCAGCCGCGCCAAGTCGCCATGTATCTCATTCGGCAAGAGACCGATGCCTCGCTACCTGAAATCGGTGGCCTGCTGGGCGGGCGCGATCACACCACCGTCATCCACGGCGTTGAGCGCATCAAAGAGCGCCTGGAAAACGAGGAACAACTGCGCCGCGATGTGATGAGCGTGCGCGAACAGCTTTACCTCAATGTCAGCCCATAGGCAATGCGTCAGCCTATGGGCAACGCATCAATCTGTTTCGCCAAATCAAAATCCTTCTTACTCAGCCCACCCGCATCATGCGTCGTTAGTGTCAGCGTCACTTTGTTCCACTTAATTGTGATGTCGGGATGATGCTGTGCCGCTTCCGCCAGCAATCCAACCGCTGTGACAAACATGAGCGATTGCGGAAACCCTGGCAGCACAAACGTCTTCACAATTTCACCTGCGACATTCGTCTTCCAGCCATCGGTCTTGCCCAAACGGGTTTTGATTTGCTTGTTAGTTAACTGGGTCATCAGTGCATTCTAGGCTCATGCCCTGTGTTAAAATCCCGCGCCCGCAGCAGGGGAATGGTGGTGACCTCTGCCGGTTAACCAGATACCACTCTAAGTTGAAGTGAGGAAAAACAGTGGATAACGATGACGATTTGAGCGCCGACATTCGAGGCGCACGCAAGAACAAAGGGAAGCGCGTGGCTGTGCAGGCCAGCAGCTACCAGGATCAGGCCCGCCCCAAGCGCATAGATGAATTTGCCGCTACCGGTAGCCGTCCCGACTACAAAGACTACGAGAAATTGCGCCGCTACGTCAACTCGCAGGGCAAAATTCTGCCTCGCCGCCGTAGCGGTCTCTCGGCCAAGAACCAACGCATGATGGCTATCGCTATCAAACGCGCGCGCCATCTGGCGCTGTTGCCCATGCCGGGCATTCTGGCGAATCGCTAAAGAAGAGATTGGAGAGTAGAGATTGGAGATTGAGTCTCCCAATCTCTAATCTCCCAATCTCAAATCTCTAATTTCTGGAGGCTTGAAATGGCAAGAAAAAAAGGCAGCCGTGTTGTGGTGAAGATGAAGAGCAGCGAAAGCGGCCATATGTACTTGACGGAGAAGAACCGCAAGAACGACACCGGTCGCATGGAGTTGTTGAAGTACGACCCCACT
>JAYTNY010000454.1:0-7397 GCA_043748055.1 Roseobacter sp. | reverse complement strand
GTGGCGCGCGTGTTTGTGCAGGGCATCAGCGCCATCGCCCCGCACCCCTATGCGGCGCGGGCGTGGCTGAACTTTTTGTATTCCGACGAAGGGCAGGTGTTGCTATTAAAAGGCTATGCCCGATCCACCTGGTTTACAGATTTGTTGCGGCGCAAAGCCATTCCGGCAGACCTGCTGGCAAAGCTGCCCGCGCCCAATGCCTACACCCGAACTTTCTTCCCCAGCCCGGCGCAATCGGATGCGGCTCGGCAAGTCATCACCCAAAGCTGGGACAGCGTGGTGGGTGTGCCTGTGGGATAATTTTGTGAAGCTAAATAGCTGCAAAGCACAGTAACTCATCAAGAGAGGTGGAGGGACCGGCCCTGTGAAACCTCGGCAACCAGAACGATTCAAAAAAATTGAACTGGTGCCAACTCCGACAATGGATTTCAGGATAAGCCATTGGAAGATGAGAGTAGCGAGTTCCGAGTAATGAATCGCCCTCTCATGTTCTACGTGAGAGGGCGATTTTTTATTCATGAGCAACGATCTAACTCCAACTCAAACTCCAGCTCAAAGCCAACCCAACTATGCGCTGGCAACCCGCCTAGTGCATGCAGGCGAACACGACCGGCACGCGCCGGAGAACGTGGGTAAGGTGATCCCCACCACCACGCCCATCTACGCCACCGCCACGTTTTTGCACCCGCGCTCGGCGGATTTGGACGCCGCGTTTGAGCGGGCTGAGCATGGCGAGAGCGAATACATTTACACCCGCTACAACAACCCAACGGTTGAGGCATTGGAGATGGCGATGGCCAGCGTGGAGGGCGGGCGCGGCGCGGTGGCATGCGCCAGCGGCATGGCGGCGCTGTATTTGGCGTTGTTAGCGGCGGGCACACCACGCGGCTCCACGGAGCCGCATCCGCGCCACATTCTGGCCTCCAAAGATTTGTATGGCAGCACGCACGCGCTGATGCGCCGCTTTTTTAATGCGCAAAGCGTGGGCCTGAGTTATTTTGATGTGACGGACTTGAAGGCTTTTCAGGCGGCGTTGGATGAACACGAGCCGGATGTGGTGCTGGTCGAATCGCTCTCCAATCCGTTGCTGAAGATGGCCGACATTGAGACGATTGCCAAGATGACGCACGATGCCGATGCGCGCCTGATCGTAGACGCCACGCTGACCACGCCGGTGGCGCACTTGCCGCTGGAGCAGGGCGCGGATATTGTGGTGCACAGCGCCACCAAATATCTCAGCGGGCATGCGGATGTGTCGGGTGGCATCTTGGTGGCGCGCACCGGTTTTATGCTGGACACGGCGCGCAGCTATTGCCGCCAGATCGGCACGACGTTGGGGCCGTTTGAGGCGAGGCTCATCTCGCGTGGCATCAAAACGCTTTCGTTGCGGATGAAGCAGCAGTGCAACAACGCATTGCGCGTGGCCCAACGCTTAGAGAAGCATCCGAAAGTCTCGCGCGTGCTGTATCCCGGTTTAGCCAGCCACCCGCAGCACAAGTTTGCAGCGTTGAACTACTGCGGCATCTTTGGGGCGATGGTGACGTTTGAGTTGCGCGACATCACGCGTGACCACATCTTCCAGTTTATGGATGACCTGAAACTGGTGCTGCCCGCCACCAGCCTGGGCGATATTTACACGTTGATCACGTATCCGCCCGTCTCGTCTCACCGAGACGTAAGCGCCGACGAGTTGCGCGAACAAGGCATCACCGAAGGCATGTTGCGCTTGTCCGTTGGCATCGAGGATATCGAAGACATCATGGCCGATTTGGAGCAGGCGCTGGCAAAAGTGAGCAATTGAATTTGAACCACAAAGGGCACGACGAAACACAAAGAACACAAAGAGTTCTTTGAAAGCCTTTGTGTTCTTTGTGTTTCTTCGTGCCCTTTGTGGTGAAAAAAGATGGCAGTGGATTCAGCAAACCAAATTGACCAACTGGACGACATTGATTGGCACATCCTGAAAGAGCTTCAGGAGAACGCCCGCTTGTCGTTTGCGGAGTTGGGGCGCATCGTCAGCTTGTCTCGGCCAGCAGTGGCCGAGCGCATGAAGCGGCTGGAGGAGATGGGCGTGATTGCGGGCTACCGCGCCGAGATCAATTTGTCGCGGCTGGGCTATGGCATCACGGCGTTTGTGCGCATCAGCGCACCCGGCGACCAGATGGAACCGCTGATGGTGGCGATTAAAAGCACGCAGGAAATTTTGGAGTGCCATCGCGGCACCGGCGCGGATTTGTTTATCCTCAAAGTAGCGGTGTCGTCGTTGTGGCATTTGGAGAGTGTGTTGGACAAGTTCATGCGTTTTGGGCAGGTGAGTACGTCGATTGTGCTGTCGTCGGTATTAACCAAACGCGTGGTGACGGATGGAATCAATAGCGAGAGCATGAAGACTTAAACACGAAGAAACGAAGGAGCGAAGTCGGAATGAACACACTTTTATTTCTTCGTTGCTTCGCTTCTTCGTGTTGGATTCCTAGGGCAGAAGAGCGGAGGTGCGGAGGGATTGAATAAAGCGTGGGTTGTTGTCCGATTGGCGTTGTTGATGGGGCTGCTGGCGCTCGTTCGCCCGCCGCAAGCGTTGGTGACGTTGGGGCCGCAGCAAACGGTTGCAACGCGCAACGATCTGGCGGGCGTTCACACGCGCTTTACGGATGAGGCCGAGGCGTGGAAGATTCAGCGCGGCTTGCAGAGGGTGCGCGAGATGGGTGCGCCGTGGGTCGTTGAGTTTTTCCCGTGGGCGTATTACGAGCCGAGCAAGGGCAACTTCACCTGGGCCAGTGCAGACCGAATCGTGGATCACGCCAATCGGCAAGGCTTGCGCGTGATTGCGAGGTTGGGGTTTGTGCCGGAGTGGGCGCGGCCAGCAATAACCCATAACCAACAAGCAACGACCTTCACCCATCTCGACCCCATCAATTACCCCGACTTTGCAAACTACGCTGCTGCCTTTGCGAAGCATTTCAAAGGCCGCGTGCAACACTTGGTGATTTGGAACGAGCCGAACCTAAGCGGTGAGTGGGGCCTGCGCCCGGTGGATGCCAAAGCCTATGTCGAGATGCTGCGCGCCGTGTATCCTGCCATCAAAACCGCCAACCCTGATGCACTGGTGCTGGCTGGTGCGCTCGCGCCGACGCTGGAGCCAGTAGGCAGCCCGAATGGGTTGAACGATTTGATTTATTTGGAGCAAATGTATGAGGAGATTGAGAGATTAGAGATTAGGAGATTAGAGATTGGAAATTCACCTGCTCCAATCTCCAATCTCCAATCTCCAATCTCCCGCCCCTACGACGCCTGGGCCGTCCACACCTATGGCCGCACTGCGCCACCGGATGAAGCGCCTGCGCCCGGCCAACTGAATTTTCGACGAGCTGAGTTGCTGCGTGCGGTGATGGTGAAGTCCGGCGATGGCGACCTGCCCGTGTTTATCACCGAGAGCGGTTGGAACGACGACACACGCTGGGCCTTTGGCGTAACACCCGCGCAGCGCATTGCGTATACATTGCAGGCTTGGGATTACGCCAAAGCAAATTGGGAATGGGCGAAGTGCGTGGCGGTTTGGGTGTTCAAGCTGCCCGCGCCTGCGCATGGCTACCGAGACAACTTTACGTTTGTGACGCCGAGTTTGGAGCCGCTGCCGATTTATGATGAGGTGAAGCGGGCATTAGTAGAGTGACTCGCTATCCGTTTATCTGTTCTCCATCCGTTGAGTTGCCAGCCCCGGCAGCACGATGGCGATGAGGATGAGCGCGATGCCCAGCACTTGCAGCCCCTCTAATATCTCGTTGAGGAAGAACACGCCGAGCAGCGCGGCGATGGGGGCCTCGGCGATGACAATGAGGCTGACGATGCGCCCGGATAATTTGCTGAGCGCCCAGTTGAAGAAACCATAGCCGCCCACCGTTGGGCCGAGCGCCAGAGCGGCGATCCACGGGAAGGCAGTGGACGGCACGAATGAGAATGTCTCGGCGCGTGCGCCCATCAATACAAAGGCCAGCAACGTAAGGCACCCAAACACAAATGTGTAGGTGAGCGTGGTGACCCAATGCGTGTTGGCACTTTGCGAGAGCCGCCGATTGAGCAAAGTGTAGGTCGCCTGCGCGATGGCGCTGAGAAGGCCCAACGCTGCGCCCCACGGGTTCAATTGCAACATAGCGGGGTCGTAGGCGCGCACCAACAACGCGCACCCCATCAGCGAGATGGCTAAGGCAACCCACTGCACGGTGCTGACGCGCTCTTTGAACAGCAGCCACGAACCAAATGTGACCAGCGTGGGAAAGATGTAGACCAGCACAATGCCCACCGCTGCGCCGTTTTGCTTGATTGAATAAACGAACAAGGTTTGGTAAATGCCAATGCCGACGATGCCGGAGAGCAGCAACCCGCGCAACTGTTCGCTGTTTATTTTTAGGAGGCTCGGTCGAAAGATCAACAGCCCAATCACCAAAGCTGTTGTCATGAACAGAATGCGCCAGAACGCCAGCGAGAGCGGCTCGAGGCTAAAGCGATCTTGGATAAGCTTGACGCCGGGGCCAGTGAGCGACCACGAGAGCGCGGCGAACAGGCTGATGAGGTAGCCGGAGCGGTTGGGAGGCATGAGAGTTATTGGTTATTCGTGATTAGGGATTTGCGCAACAACCAATAACAAATAACCTTATTGGGCTGCGCGATTGGGGTTAACTTTAAGTTCGTATGGCTTTTGCGGCTTGGTTTTGAAGCTTTCACGAAGCCAAGTCCTTTAACTTGGCATTCACTGTAGCGGGGTTTGCGCGTACGATCAAGCTTGGAAACGTCTTGCGTCTTTTGTATTGCGTTGGGTACGCTGAAGACAAACGCAATATGAAAGACGCAAAACACGAACCCCATCCCTATGAACCCAACTCAAACCCTGCCCAAGAAAACGTCGCTTCCGCTCGGTCTTTCGCTCAATGTGTGGCTAGCCCTGCTCATCATTTGGATTGTGTGGGGTAGCACGTATCTGGCTATTCGCATTGCCGTGGCAACGGTACCGCCATTTCTGCTCATCAGCACGCGCTTTTTGGTGGCGGGGCTGATTTTATTTGTGTTCGCTAAAGCACGTGGCGCGGCCTTGCCCTCGGCGGTGCAATGGCGCAATGCCGCCGTCATTGGCGGGTTGTTGTTAGGGTGCGGTGTGGGGGGCACAGCTTTCTCCGAGCAAAACATCAGCTCCAGCCTCACCACGATCATTATTGCGGGCGGCTCCATCATGAATGTGCTCATGGCGGGCCTCATCAACAAAACCTGGCCCAAGCGTTTGGAGTGGCTGGGCCTTGCCATTGGGCTGGCGGGCGTGGCGCTGCTGGCGTTTGATGGCGACCTGCGCGCGCGTCCGCTCAACGTGTTGATTCAGCTTTTTGCGCTCACCTGTTGGGCCACCGGTTCGGCCCTCAGCAGCAAACTGAAATTAGCCGAGGGCGCGATGGGCAGCGCCAGCGAGATGTTGGCGGGCGGCGCGCTTCTGTTTGCGGTCAGCATGGCGCACGGCGACATGTTGCCTGCACGGCTCGTACCCGAGGCCATTGGGGCGTGGGTCTATCTCGTGGTGTTTGGCTCGGTCATCGCCTACTCAGCCTACATGTATGTGTTGAAGCACGCCCGCCCAGCGTTGGCGACCAGCTATTCGTATATCAATCCGCTTGTGGCCATCGTGCTGGGCTTTGTGGTTCTCAACGAGCGGGTCTCGGCTATCGCGTTTGTCTCGGCGGGGTTCATCATTACGGGTGTGTTGCTTATGTCGGTAGTGCGTAGTCGTTCATCGTCTGGTCAATAATTGCCACCATGAAATCCATCGTCATTCGCAGCGCCACCCCCAACGACGCACTCACGTGTTACGCCATCGAAACCGCGTGCTTCGACCCATCCGCAGCAGCGACGCAAGCGCGTATTCGGACGCGCATAGAAACCTTCCCCGAAGGCTTCTTGGTGGCCGAGCTGGATGATGCCATCGTCGGTTTCACCAACAGCGGGGCCACACACCAAGATGATATTTCCGATGAACGCCTGAAAGATATGATGGGCCACGAAGCCGATGGCACAAACTTAGTCGTGTTCTCGCTGGCAGTGCATCCTGCGCATCAAGGTCATGGTTACGCGCGCATGCTGCTGCAAGAATTAACAGACCGTGCCCGGCTGTTGCGCAAACAACGCATATTACTGTTGTGCAAATCCAACCTCATCGCGTTTTATACCAAGCTGGGCTTCGAGGACGTTGGCCTGTCCGCATCCAACCATGGCGGCTATGCCTGGCACCACATGCGTTTGATGATTTAATGAAACCTGCGCTAGCGCCTAACGCGCTAATCGTGCCAGACGTACAAACAAACGGAGGGACGGAGATTGAAATGATCTCCGTCCCTCCGTTTTCTCCGCGCCTCCGCGAAAGAATCAGACTATCGCACTTGCGACCTCTACCGCCAGGCTTGACCCTGATGCGGCACCGCTACATACGGGAAGCTGCTGCGGAATGGCTTGTCGTTGTTGTCCACGCCATCGTTCAACACGCCGATCAAGGCAGGGTTGAAGCTGAAGCTCGTGTCACCGGTCAGTGGCTGCCAGGCAGCACCCGCCACAGCTAACAACTCGATCTCGGTCACATCGTCGCGCAGGCGGCGGCCATTCGGGAAGCCGCAGGCATCGCCGCCCAACAAGCCCAGCTTATAGTCGGGCACGGGCTTGCACAGGTCGCCCTTGATCGCCGTGTTCAAGCGAATCATCTCGGCGGGCTGCACGTTCTTCGGCGTGTTCACATTAAAGCCAGCGGGCAACGTCACCGGGCCATTCTTGGTCTGAATGGTGAACGGTTGTGCCGTCGTCATACCGGTCAAGAAGATGTTCAACAGATCGGTGCGGGGCTTGCCGGGGTTCGGCACGCCATACAGTGCGCCCAACAACGTCTGCAACTCCGGCGTCAGCACGCTGCGGGCCAACAGGTTACCGGCAGGGGTGCCGCTGGTGAACAGGCCAAAGTCGCTCTTGGGCTCCAGGCTGTTGAAGGCGTCCTTCAAGGCCAACGGCAACACCACTTCGTTTACCAAAGGCATGCCCAGACGGCTCACTTGCACCAGATCGCCGCTGTGGGTCTCGGCCCCAAAGCTCAACACACGGGTGGAGGAGCGATGGCTGGTGGCCCACACGCCAATCACGGTCTCGCCCTCGGGGGCATCTTTCAGCAGGCGCTTGATGGGCACCTGAACGGCAATGCTATGCACGTTGAAGCGCGCTAGGCCATCCGTCGGCACCTTGCGGCCATAGTCGTAGCCAATGGGCGAGGGCTGGCCGCGCAGGGTCAGCAGATCGAAGATGCTGCCCAGGTCCACCCAAAACGGGTCATCGGTTGGGCCAGCGAACACTTTGATCGCATCTTTGTCTTTGTCCTTATC
>JAYTNY010000453.1:0-2317 GCA_043748055.1 Roseobacter sp. | reverse complement strand
TCATCGGGTTTGCCCACGCCAAACTCGCCTTCGATGAGGATGCAATCGAAGAACGGCTCCAGCTTAAATTGCGCGATCTTGCGGCGTTGGGGTGCGCTGGCCCCATTTGTCAGCAAGGCCAGCGGAATGCCTTGTGCGCGAAAGTGGCGTAACGTTTCGATGGCGCCGGGGAAGGGCTGAAGTCCCTCGTGCAACAACGACTCGCCCATTTGCGAGACAGCGATGGGCACCTGCGGCGCATCTACGTTGGCGTGTTGCAAGGCCAGCCGCACAATCTCGCCGCGCGCCTCGTTAATCTTCATGCGCCACTTGCGGTGTCGTTCTGCATCTTCCCAAAACCAGGCGCGGGTATGTGCGATGGCGGCTGCAAAGGCCGAGGCGCTCAGCCCAGCCTGCGGCGCAAACTGCTCTCCAATCACCCGCCACACATTTTCTGTGGCAGTAGTCAGATCAATAATCGTGTCGTCCAGATCGAGCAGGATGGCTTTGGGTTTGGGTAGAGGCATGGTGTTGACCCCCGACCCCTAAAGGGGAGTCCTCGATTTTCGCAATACTTTCATCAATCGAATTTGACAGATGAACACGAACAGGAAATCAACGACTCCCCTTTAGGGGTCGGGGGTTGAAATGATCTCAAAACTTGATGAGCAAACCGAGAGAAAACAAAATGGCGAACCACAAATTGAGTTGCGCCGTGCGGCCCAAAATGGGGTTCAGTGCCGGGTTGCGCGGCGTGCGCCACAGCTCGCGGGTCAATGTGTAAGCCACCGGCGCAACCAAGATGGGCAGAGCCAAGAGCCAAGAGCCAAGAGCCGCCGCTAACCCAAGCGCAATCAAAAACGCCAACACGGTGGACGCTGTGTATTGGATGCGTGTGGCGCGGTCGCCGATGCGCACGGCCAGTGTGTTTTTGTTTACGGCTTGGTCGGTGTCAATATCGCGCAGGTTGTTTACGGTGATGATGTTCATCACCAGCAGCGCAGTGGGCACGGATGCGACCAGCGAGAGCCAGGTGAAGTGCTGCGCCTGAATGAAATACGTGCCGTTGACGGCGATGATGCCGAAGAATAGAAAAGCAAACACATCGCCTAGGCCGTGATACGCCAGCGGAAACGGGCCAGCGGTGTAAGCCAGCGCGGCCAGAATGGCAAACACGCCGATGGCCAAAATCAGCGGGCCACCCACGTAAACCAAATACAAGCCCATGACCGCCGCCAGCACAAACACCACCGCAGTCCCAATCAACATGCCGCGCGGCGAGACCAAGCCACTTTGCGTAACGCGTTGTGGGCCTTTGCGCGCTTTGTCTGCGCCCTTTAGAAAATCAAACACATCGTTGCTGTAGTTGGCGCCCACTTGCAGCAACACCGCCGCCGCCAGCGTGGCGAGAAAGGGCAACACCGAGAAGGAGCCTGCACGCGCAGCCAATGCAGTCCCAATCAGCACTGGCGCAATGCTGGCAGGCAGGGTGCGCACGCGCGCGGCGAGGAGCCAGGGGTTCATAGAAGGTGGTGAATGGGGATTAGGGATGGGTGATTCACTCAATCACTATTCACCAATCCCTAATTACTAAAAGAGGCTCAGTTGCTCACCCGCGTCATCGTCGGTCTTGGGCAGGGCCTGGGTTTCGGGGCCGGTGCCTGCTTCGGCGATGAGTTGTTTGAGCTTGCGAAAATCGTCGGTAATAGATTGGCGCAACGCGGGTTGGTGTAGGGCGGCAGCGGGATGAAACATGGCGACAATGGTGCGGCCCTCAATCTTTTTAGCCTGCCCATGGATGGCGCTAATTTTTGCGCCGGGGAAATATCGGCTCATGCTAAAGCGGCCCAGGGTGACAATGACCTTTGGATTGATGAGCGCGATCTGCCGATCCAAATACGGCGCACACGCGGCAATCTCATCCGGCGCGGGGTCGCGGTTGCCAGGTGGGCGGCACTTGACGACGTTGGCGATGAAGACGTCCTCGCGCTTGTAGCCTGCCTCTAACAAAAGCTCGGTGAGAAATTGGCCGGATGCGCCGATAAATGGGCGGCCTTGCTGGTCTTCGTTAAAGCCGGGGCCTTCGCCGATGAGCAACAGTTCGGCATTGGCTGGCCCTTCGCCGGGCACGGCATTTTTGCGGCCTTCAGCCAGTGCGCACTTTTGGCACACACGCACCTCGGCGGCAACTTGGTTCAAATCATCCATAGGTTGCAAGATTATAGGATGCGCACGCAGTTCTACTAAAATTTCGCGCATGGCTCAACAACTCGTCCTCGCCCAATGGCTTATTCCCTCGGCCACCGAACCCCCACTCAAACATCACGGCCTTGTCATC
>JAYTNY010000452.1:0-7087 GCA_043748055.1 Roseobacter sp. | reverse complement strand
ATTAGAAATCGCCCCTTTTGGCGAATGCACCCTTCTGACGTGCAGGAAATAATGTGCTCGACAAGTTCACCCATGAATGCCTGACCCTTAAGGTGAGCTACTCAATCAATTCGCAAGATGTCATCGGCATACTTTGGGAGGTGATGCGTAAAACAGGATACCCTCGGTAAAATACTACCGTCTAAATTCGCGGCCGCTTATCAAGCGGCTGCCATGTAGCCCGCCGAGTTCCATTTTGGGTGGCTACAAAACATGTTGCACGTCACCTAATGGTCAAAATACTTCTGTCTCTTTATGACACAATTTAACGGACTCAACCTCAACCTGGGCAACCTCTCACGTTTGTCCCATGCCCAAACGCGGTCTATCAGTGCCGAGAACTTCACAGGCGAGAAGGGCGCGGGCGGCATGGCGACCGAAGGCACCGGCGCAAAGCACGCAGATGGCCTGGGCCAGGGCTGGAAGATTTCGCCCTCGGTTTCGATAGCGTCACACAGCACGTTTACCGTGGCCGATATTTCCGGCGCAGGCGCGATCCAACAAATGTGGATGACGTGCTTCCCCGGCACTTGGCGGCGCGCGGTGCTGCGCATGTTTTGGGACGATGAGGTTACGCCATCAGTGGAAGTGCCGGTGGGCGATTTTTTCTGCAACGGCTGGAGCGTGCGCAGCAACGTGTCATCGTTGGCGGTGTGCGTGAACCCGGCGGGCGGCTTCAACTGCTATTGGGAGATGCCGTTTCGCAAGGCCGCGCGCATCACGATAGAAAATATTGGCGATGAGCCGATGACGCTGTACTACCAGGTCAACTACACCCTGACCGATGTGCCGCAAGATGCCGCCTACTTTCACGCCCAGTGGCGGCGCAGCAACCCGCTGCCCTACAAAGGCGTGCACACTTTGTTGGAGGGCGTGCGCGGGCAAGGCCATTACATTGGCACCTACTTGGCCTGGGGCGTGAACAATAATGGCTGGTGGGGCGAGGGCGAGATCAAGTTCTACATGGATGGTGACGAATGGCCCACGATTTGCGGCACCGGCACTGAGGATTACTTTGGTGGGGCGTGGAACTTTGAACATCCGAAGGGCGAGTATGGCGTTTTCTCCACGCCGTATTCGGGCGTGCCGCAAGTGCTCAAGCCGGATGGCTTGTATCAAAGCCAGCAACGTTTTGGCTTATATCGCTGGCACATCATGGACCCCATTCGCTTTGAGCAGGACTTGCGCGTGACGATTCAGGCATTGGGCTGGCGCGCCGACCGGCGCTATCTGCCGCTGCAAGACGACATCGCCTCGACCGCGTTCTGGTATCAGACCGAGCCGCACGCAGCGTTTCCAGCGTTGCCAGATAAAGATGTGCTTGAGGTGATTTGACGTCGAGCTAAACCTCGCAGGTTTGTGCGAACCAAATTCGGTATTGACAAGCTCATTCTTTTCCGTAATATCTTATTAGATGCATATCTAATAGGATTTTGATTTATGGACGAAGAACTTTTGGCCGCACTCAAGGCGCTGGCGGATGCATCGCGTTTGACCATTGTGGGGCTGTTGGCAAAACGGCCGCACTCGGTGGACGAGCTGGCTGCTGCGCTGGGTCTGTCGGCCCCCACCGTGTCGCATCACCTCAGCAAGCTGGCGCAGGCGGGTTTGGTGGAGGTGCGGGCGGAGCAGTACTACAGCGTCTACTCGCTTAAACCTCAGGCACTGGATGGCATCGGCAAGCGCGTGATGGGCGCTGACCGCGATGAAACCTTGACCGCCTTGACCGACGAGGCTGCTTATGAACGCGCCGCGATCAAGGAGTTTGTACGACCGAATGGCGTGACGCACTGGCCGACCGGTTTACAAAAACAACGTGCGATCTTGCGCTGGCTGGGTGCTACCAAATTTCAGCGCAGCCTGCGCTACAGCGAACCCCAGGTCGAAGATATTTTGAGCCAGAGTATTTCTTCCAGGCCAGATACCAACTCGTTACGCCGTTACATGATCAGCGAAAAAGTGTTGGCGCGCACGGCCAACGGCAGTTGGTATTGGCGGGCCGATACGCCTGAGGCGCAGCACGCGAAATTCTCTTTCGAGCAGCTTGCGGTTGCGGAGCATCAGTTCTCACCAGAACATTTTGCGCTGCAATTGAAGAAAGGCCGCAGAAAATTGAGTTTTACGCGTGAGACGCTTGACGCACGCCTGAGCGAATTAGGCGTGCGCGACATAGATGTCATGCGCGCCAGAATGATTCAGCGCGAGTTACTTCGCGCATCCGATGATGGCTCGCAATGGACGATCACCGATCCGTGGAAGATGCAGGTCACACGCCATGAGGCTGTTAAGAAACGCTTTTTGGTGAAGGGCAATATCCCTGCGCTGCCGCAAGACCCGGCAGACCGCTTGCTGGTGCTGCGCTGGTTCACCGACATCCTGAACCACCATGCCACGTATGACGATGTGCAGTTGGCGCGCATCTGGCACCACGCTTTTGCCGATGTGCCTGCGCTGAAACGCTTGTTGCTGGATGAGGGGTTGTTGGTTGCGGTGAAGGATGGGCGGTTTGCGCTGCCCGATGCGCACGCGGATTTTTGATTTGGGTGTAACAACGCAGACGCAGTCACTGTTTTACCAACTGATGTTGCGCAATAACCAAACATCACAAGAAAGCATTCTGAGCGCAGTCGAAGAATGCTCTATGATTGATTTAGTTGTCCCAATGCTCAGCAACGTTTGCCAACACTTCGCAGTCACAGAATCCGCCATACTCTCCCAACCACCGAACAATTTCATTTTCAAATAGCCGACGTTCTGCGAGGAAATCCAATGTGTATCTCAGGGTGTGTTGGCACGGTGCTTTGTCGAGACTTTCATCAAGAAAACTAAAAAGTTCTGACAAGTCTTTGTGCGAGATTGGCATTGCTGCCTCCTCGGCATTCCTCTGCTTTTGTTCTACTTCTCTTTGAAGGCGTTTCCGATTTTTCTTTTCACTTTTTGAGGCCATTTATTCGCTTATGCCTGTGATTCAGGTGATGTTGACTCTACGCTTTCCTGTAATCCTGTACTCACAGCCTGAGCAGCTTTAATCTGCATCTCGCTCGCCAGCGATTCGCGCGCGGCGATTTGCTCGGCGGCTTGCTTGCTGCTGCCGCTGCCGGTGGCGCTAACGCGAGGGCCCAGCCACACCTCGACCTTAAAATTTTTGGCGTGGTCGGGGCCTTCGGTGCTGGCAAGTTTGTAGCGCGGCGTCACGTTCATCTCGGCCTGGCTCCACTCTTGCAGGCGACTCTTGGCATCGCGGTCTTTGTTGTCGTTCATGATGTCTGGCGCGGCCTGCTCCAAAAAACTTTCAATAAAAATACGGGCTGCGTCAATGCCTTGATCGAGATACAACGCGCCAATAATCGCCTCAAACGCATCGCCCAAAATGTTGGCGCGGTTGCGGCCACCGGTGTCAATCTCGCCTTTGCCCAAACGCAGGGCTTCGGGCAGACCCATCATGCGCGCAAACTCGGCCAGCTTGCCCACCCGCACCAACGCCGCGCGCACGCTGGTTAAACGGCCTTCGTCTAAGTCGGGGAACTGGGTGTAAAGCCACGCGCCGGTCACAAAATCCAACACGGCATCGCCCAAGAATTCCAGCTTCTCGTTGTCAGCCATGCGCGTGTCGCCCTCTTGGTTTTCGTTGGCATACGAAGAATGCGTGAGGGCAAGCATGAGGAGGTCGGGGTTGGTGAAGGTGGGGAGCAAGGTGAGGATTGGTGAATGGGGATTAGGGATTAGGGATCGAGTCACCCATCCCTAATCCTCATTCATTTCATTAACCGTCAAATTTTCTAAAAATAACCACGCTGTTGTGGCCGCCGAAGCCGAACGAATTATTCATGGCGACGTTGACTTGGTGCTGACGCGCCTCTTGGGGCACATAGTCCAAATCGCACTGCGGGTCTGGCTCAGTTAAGTTACGGGTGGGCGGCACAATGCCGGTGTTGATGGCGTAAATGCACGAGGCCGCTTCCAGCGACCCCGTTGCGCCCATCATGTGGCCGGTCATGCTCTTGATGCTGCTCATCGGAATCTTGTAAGCGTAATCCCCAAAAACATGCTTCACCGCGATTGTCTCGGTGATGTCGTTGAGCGGGGTGGCTGTGCCATGCGCACTGATGTAACCGATGTCCTCGCGTGCCACGCCAAAATCGGCGGCTTGGGCCAACGCCTTCTTCATCGCTTTGATGGCGCCCGTGCCACCCTCGGCAGGGGCGATGACATGGTGCGCGTCGGCGGTTTGCCCAAAGCCAATAATCTCGGCCAAGATGGTTGCGCCGCGCTGCAAGGCGTGGTCTAAATCTTCCAGCACCATCACGCACGCGCCCTCGCCCATCACCAAGCCATCGCGGTGTTTGTCGAAAGGCTTAGGCGATTTAGACGGCAATACCATATCGTGGCTGAGCGCGCCGATTTGGTCGAAGCCCACCATTCCCAGCGGCGCAACCGTCGCATCAGCCCCGCCAGAGATCATCACTTTGGCCGCGCCGCGTCGAATCAGCTCGGTGGCCTGACCCAAACAATCGTTGCTGGTGGCGCACGCCGAGGCCGCCGAGTAGCACGGCCCTTGCGCGCCCAGTTGAATGGAAACCATACCCGCTGCGCCGTTGCTCATCACCATAGGAATGACGAACGGATTGACGCGGCGCGGGCCTTGTTGCATCAGCACATCGTGTTGGCTGAGCATGGTGGTGAAGCCGCCGACGGAGGAGCCAACGACCACGCCCACGTCGTCGGCGTTCTCGGCGTTAATCGTCAGTTTCGCATCTTCAACCGCCATCTTGGCCGCAGCCACGGCGTAAAGCTCATACAAATCCGAGCGGCGAATTTCTTTGGGGTCAATAAATTGCTTGGCATCAAAGCCTTTGACTTCGCAGGCCACTTGCACCGGCAGCTTGCTGGTGTCGAAGCGGGTAATGGGCGCGACGCCGGATTGCGAATTGATCAGCGCCTCCCAGGTTGTTTTGATATCCAGCCCCAGCGGCGAGATTGCGCCAATGCCAGTGACGACTACGCGACGTGTGTCGTGGCGTTGCGATTGTGTTTGCATCGAGATGACTTCCTCCAGGAAACTAAGAGCGATTATTTTATAGGGTATCGCTGGGGTTTAACACCAGAGAAGCAGCAGAGTTTTGAAACACGAAGAAACGAAGAAAAAAAGAAAGAAGGGAAGAAATAAAGAGGTGGCTCTTTATTTCTTCCCTTCTTCGTTTCTTCGTGTTAGAAAAGCCTAGCGAAACTTTGTCGTCCGCACGCGCCATAGGCCTCTTAGATCTTCCATGGCCGTGCTAAAAATTTTGACGCGGGTGTCCAAGTCTTCGATCCACTCAACCGGGACCTCCCACACTTTGTGGCCGTTTTGCTCGGCGCGCAGCAGCAATTCGCTATCGAAAAACCAGGCGTTGTCTTCGACGTGGGGAATAAGCTCTTGAACGGCCTTGTGGGTCATAGCCTTAAAGCCGCACTGTGCATCGCTGAAGCGGCGCGTGGGGAACATGAGCTTGACGATTAAGTTGTAGCAGCGCGAGATAAATTCTCGTTTGGGTTGGCGGGTGACGCGTGCGCCACGCATGAGCCGCGAGCCTGTGGCGATTTGAAATTCGCCGCGCACCAGTGGCTCGATCATGGGCATGAAGTGGCTTAAATTTGTCGAGAGGTCGACATCCATATACGAGACCACATCGGCCTTAGAAGCCAGCCATGCTTTTTTGAGGGCGCGGCCCCGGCCTTTCTGATCGAGATGAATGAAATCCACCTCGCCGGGGTATTTGGTCTTAAGCTCTTTGGCGATGTCGAGGGTGCGATCTGTGGAGGCGTTGTTGGCGACTACAACAGTCCACTTATAGGAGCAATTTTCTTTTAGAAATGCGCGCAGTTTGTCTATGCTGATGGGGAGGTCGCGTTCTTCGTTATAGACCGGGATGATGATGTCTACGGTTGCGGTTTTCGTGTGCTGCGATGTTGGTCGCGATGCGCCATTCATTGATTGATCTGAATCTCCTCTCGGTTTAACTGCGTTATTCGTGCCATTCACGCCGTTCTTGTGCGGTTGGATTATATCTGTCGCAGGAGCCATAAAAATATTCCTCGGTGTGGTTCGGTTTGTTTCTAGATAAATGATCTACTTTGAGCAATGGTTTAGTCGGTTGAGGTGTTGTAATCCTGCAACGCGGGCTGATATGGCACGACAAATCTGCAATTAGTTTGCAACTTTGGGCAGGCGATACGCCAACACCAGCCCCATCCCCACCAGCAACGCCGTGATGCCGAACACGACTGAGTAGGCCAACGACGACCCGCTGGGTAGCAAAGCCTCGAGCAGAAAGCCGCCCAAAATGGGCATGAGCGAGACCACGCCGCTGACCGTGTTGATGACGCCGACATACATAGCGCGGTTCCGCTCCGGCGCGTAATCCATCACATAGCCCACGAAGCCCAGCACCAGCGAATGCTCCACGGCCCCGCGCAGACCCATGACCACGACCATGATGCCAAACGCGATGGCAGGATATTGCGAGAGTAAAACCGGCAAGAGCGCAATCACCAAAGCCAGCAGCGGGCCGAGGAACTGAAAGGTGGTGGAGGCTTGGATGACCCGCCGTGCGCCGAAGCGCTCGTTGAGCCAGCCGAACAACACCAGGCCCGCCATTGCGCCGATGATGAGCACTTGGGTGAATGTGCCGATGGCGCTGTCGTCCAGCTTCAGGCTTTCTTTGATGAAGACGATGTAGAAGCTGGCGGCCATGACCTCGACCCCGGTGAACAGGCGGGCCAGCAACAGGCGGCGAAAAACAGGATCGCTGTTGATGGCGAATTTGAGGTTGGTAATAAAGCCCGTTTCGTTGGCGTGTTGCAGCGCGGCTTCGGTGAGGGGGTTCTCGCGCAGGAAGAGAAACATGGCGAGCGAAGCCGCCATGGCCAGCCAGGCCAGGCCGATGATGACGGCGTAGTTGAGCGGGAAGGCCAACACTTTGGGATCGAGCAAATAGCGGGTGAGGACGCTGATGCTGAGGCCGATGACGGTGGCGGCGAGCTGAGCGAAGGTGATGACGCGGCCCCG
>JAYTNY010000451.1:0-9670 GCA_043748055.1 Roseobacter sp. | reverse complement strand
CCCCGGCCCTCCCCCGTCAGAACGGGAGAGGGAGACTCACAACCCAATCAACCTGCGCACCTTCTCCGCAAACGCATTCACATCGCAATAGTGCTCGCTGCTTTGTATGGCGGCTGTGTAGAGTAGCTCGCGCGGGTACGGCGCGTTGATGAGCTTTAGCGTCTTGAGTTGCAAGTCCTCAATCGTCTCCCATAGCAAGCCGTTGTGGCCCTCTTTCACAATCTCGGTGTGGCTGCCCGCGTTAAATACCACCGGCGCGCTGCCCGCCGACATGGCCTCGATCAGCGAGGTATTAAACGGCTCCACCCAGTTCGGGTGTTTCTTCAGGTCTTCATCAAACCCGGATGCGTGCCAGTACAGGGCGGCGTGGCTGATGATGTTGAGCGTGTCTTCCGGCGGCGCATTAAAGTGCAAGAACACCGGGTAATCGCCCACCAGCAAATCCAGTTTGGTGAAGTAAGCGCGGTCATCCTCTTTGCGCGGGTCTAAATGGCCGATCAGATGTAGCTCCCAGTTCTTCAAGCCGTCATCCACCATCTCGCAAAAGGCGTTCATCAGTGCGCCCTGCTTCATGTTGTTGCGCCCGGCAAAAAAGTCGCCGACGTTCACAATCACTTGCCGCTTAGGGTAGTCTGGCACGATGGGCCGCACCAGCGGGCGCAGCACGGCGGCATCGCGGTGCCAGGTTTGCTTAAACCAGGTTCGGGCGTACTCCGAGCCGGTAATCAGTTGCTGATAGGTGCGCAATGCCTGATTAGCACTGAGGCTGAGGTGTGGGCGCGCGGGGAATGGGCAGAACCAGTGTGAAACGCGGGCTTTGGAGCGCACAAACCGATCTTCCGAGGCATTGAGAAAAATATCGTAGTGGCTGGTGATGCCGGTCATACCCGCCTCGGATGGGGTTGCGGGAACCAGCTCAATGTTTGGCAACTCAAAGCCTAGAAAGCGCGTCAGCGCTTCCCGGCTCAGCTCACCTTCGTGCAGCAGTTGAACGGTGTGGTTGGTGCCACTCAGGGCCACCGCCAGTTGCAACGCCGTGCAAAGGCTGCCGCCGGGTGTGCTGCCGACAGAGGCAGAAAGGCGAGGATCGTAGACTGCGATGTGCATGTTTTGAGCAAAACTGCTGACCCGTATTGTAAGCACGGTTGCAACTATTCGTCATTTAACATTAGACCTCTTGCAAAAGTCATTCGGTTTATAGCGTTCGTAGGGGCGTTGCATGCAACGCCCCTACTTTTGCAAGAGGTCTATTCATGCACATCATGCTGCCTCGGTTGTCTGTTCATATCGCTCGCACACTGTTGCTTCTCTCGCTCGTTTCGATTGTGCTCGCGGGCACCTCGTTTTACGCGGTTCGCGCCGCGCATGAGGCTGAGCTGCGCGGCATCGCTACCCAATTCTCGCAGCCGGTGCGCGGGGCCGAGCAATTGCTGCTGGGCGTAAACGCGCCGTTGGATAGCTATGACGCCGCCACGCTGGACGCCCGCCTAAACATGCTGGTTGCGCGTAACGTGCGCTACGTGCGCCAGGAATTCCGCTGGGCCGACATCGAAAAACAAAAAGGCCAGTTTGATTGGGCCGCAACCGACCGCGTTTTCCAAGCTGCCCAAAAACACAATTTGCAACTGCTGGCCGTGTTGCTCACCACGCCCCAATGGGCCAGGCCCAACTCTGGCTCGGCGCAAGCCCCATCCCCCGCAAGCACGCCGCCGCAAGACGCCAACGACTTTGCGGCTTTTGCGAGGGCGTTTGCGGGAAGATACGAAGGGGAGAAGGAGGGACAAGGAGACCAGGAGACAAGGGGGCAAGGGGACAAGACAGGCATCTCCTTGTCCCCCCTTCTCCCTGTCCCCTTGTCTCCTATCCTCGCCTACCAAATCTGGGATGAACCCAATCTCTCCGGCGGTTGGGGCAACAATCTCATTAGCCCAGCGGCGTATCTCAAATTGTTGCTGGCGGCGGGCGATGCCATTCGCGAGGTGAACCCGACAGCGCGTATTGTGCTAGGTGCGCTGGCCCCCACAGTGGCAATGAACCAGGTGAACTTGGCCCCGCAAGTGTTTTTGCAACGGCTTTACCAACTGGGCGGTCACGATGCCTTCGACATCGTCGCGGCCAAGCCCTATGGCTTCGACTACGCTGCCGATGACCGGCGCGTAGACCCCGGCCTGCTCAACTTCTCGCATGTGCTGCTGCTGCGCGAAACGATGGACGCGCATGGCGAAACGCAAAAAGCCATCTGGGCGACGGAGTTTGGCTGGAATGCCCTGCCGCCCAACTGGCGCGGCGAGAAATCGATTTGGGGCGATGTGACTGAAGCGCAACAAGCCGAATTCACCGCCAGCGCCATCCACCGTGCCAGCCGCGAATGGCCCTGGCTGGGCGCGATGTTTATAGATGCGCTGGAGCCCAGCGCTGGGAAGCCACAAGATGCAGCGTGGGGCTTCGCGTTGCTTAACCAACAAGGCCAACCCCGCCCGGTGTTCGAGGCGTTTGCCACAGCCACAGCCGATGCGGCCCTTGCCCCGCGTGCGAATTTCTTTGCCTTGTGCGATGTCTCGCCGCGCCTCGTCGCCAAAGTCCTCGACCCCAACAAGATGGCGCTGGGCAGCCGTGCCGAAGCCCTCAATGCCATCCCCAATTTACCCGCGCCGTGCTACTGGCCTAACCCGCTGGTCACGTTTACCGAAGGCTGGCGCTTTAGCGAGTTGGGCGCGGATATCCCCCAACGCCCGGGTGCCAAAGTCACGGTGCAGTTCAGCGGTGATGACTTTGCGCTCATCGTTCGGCGGGCGGGCCGCGAATACCGCGCTTACACGTTTGTGACGATAGACGGCAAGCCCGCCAATCTCTTGCCGCAAGAGCCGCGCGGGGCCTACCTCATCATGAACACCGCCGATTTTGCCGCGCGCATCGAGACCATCCCCGTCGCCAGTAACCTCGGCCCGGGTCCGCACATCGCCGAGATCACGCTGGATGGCGGGTGGAATTTGTGGGGGCTGGTGGGGTGGAGCAGCAAGTTTCAGGTTTCAGATTTCAGGTTTCAAGTTGGAACTGGGTTGGCCGGGTTTCTGGCGCTGGTGGGGTTGATGGGGTTTGTGTGGACATTGCCGCGTGCGAAGTGGCGCGAGGTGTTTGTGGGTTTGTCTGCGCGCCCGGTCTTTAGACCCCAGGCGTGGCACGCCGCACTGTTGGGGTTGCTCACCTGGCTAACCGCGTCGCTCACCTGGGCGCAAGATGCCGCCACGGCCTATCGCAATCTCGGCACGCCCGCGCCGCTGGTCATCAGTGCGCTGACATCGGCGCTGGCGTTTTGGTCGCCGCTGTATGTGCTCAGCTTGATCGCGCTCGCAGCGTTATTAGTCCTGGTGTTGCTGCGGCTCGATCTGGGCCTCATGCTGCTCGCTTTCTTCATCCCGTTCTACCTGCAACCGCAACGCCTGTTCGCCTACTCGTTCAGCATGGTGGAGTTGCTGATGGTGATGTGCGCTGTGTCGTGGCTATTTAAGAGATTAGAGATTAGAGATTGGAGATTACGCGCTCAATCTCTAATCTCCAATCTTCAATCTCTTAGCTCTCTCAGCTCTCTCAGCCTTCTCGATTGGAGCGTGTTGCTGCTCGTCCTCATCGCTCTCGCCTCAGCGCTGCAAGCCCAGTTCAAGGTGGAGGCTTTTCGAGAATTGCGCGTGGTGATTGCCGAGTCGGCATTGCTGTATTTCTTGCTGCGCACAACTAGGCTGGATGAAGGCCAGCGCTGGCGCATTCTGGACGGCTTCATCATCGGTGCAACCTGCGTTGCCTGCATTGGCCTGTTCAACTACACCCGTGGCGACCGCTTCGTCGCCGAGTTTGGCCTGCCGCGCATCAAAAGCGTCTTCGGCTCCCCCAACAACGACGCGCTGTTTCTGGGTCGTGCCTTTCCGGTGTTGCTGGCTGTTGCCATTTCGGGGATTAGGGATTGGGGATTGGGGATTTCATTCACCAATCCCCAATCCCTAATCACTCGCTTCAGCACTCGCCCCTTCCTTTACTTTCTCGCCCTTCTCCCCGTCACGCTTGCGCTGTTGCTCAGCCAATCGCGCGGAGCGTTATTGTTGGGGTTGCCTGCGGCGGTGCTGGTGGTGTGTTGGCTTTCAGGCGGGCGTTGGCGCTGGGTGGCGCTGGTGCTTGGGGTGGGGCTAATTGCTGGCTTAGCGATTTTGTTCAGCGGCGTGGCTGCGCCGTTGGTGCAAGGCACACGCCTGGAGAACGCGTTGGATGTGCAGCGCGGCACCGGCTTCTTCCGCATCAACGTCTGGCAAAGCGCCCTGCGCATGATCGTCGATCATCCGCTGCTGGGCGTTGGGCCGGATAACTTTCTCTATGCCTACCGCAGCTTTTACATTTTGCCCGCCGCCTGGCAAGAGCCAAACCTCTCGCACCCGCATAACGTTCTATTGGATTTTGCCTCGCGGTTAGGGTTGCTGGGGTTAGTCGCTGGCATAACCATGTTTGTTGGCTTTGCGCGAAATCTAAAACTCTCACTGACTCGCGAGAACAAACCAGGTTTTTATAAAAAACCTGGTTTGTTCTCGCGGCCTGGCACACACCACATCATGGCAATTGCTTTCGCAGGTTTACTTGCCGAGATGCTGGCGCATGGCCTCGTCGATCACTCTTTCTTCCTCGTAGACCTCGCGTTCGTCTTTATGCTGGCGGCGGGCCTCAGCTATAAAAAAGACCCTAAGGTTCTTTAAGAACCTTAGGGTCTGCGGGTCGTTACTTCACCGCAATCTTGATCTGCTTCGGCTTCACCACTTCGGCCTTCGGCAAGCTCAGCGTCAACACGCCTTGCTCAAACGTGGCCTGGGCTTTGTCGGCTTCCACCTCGGCGGGCAGGCTAAAGCTGCGTGCAAACGAGGCCTTGCGAATTTCCTTACTGTGCCACTTGGCCTGATTCTGCTCGGCATCGCCGTTTTGCTCAGCCTCGGCTTTCACTTCGCCCTTTAAGCTCAGTACGCCGTTCTCAAATGTGATCTCCACATCATCGGGCTTCCAACCGGGCAACTCAGCAATCACCTCGTAACCATTTGCGGTTTCCTTTAGGTCGATGGCGGGGGCTGCGGCGTTCCAGCCACGCGCCACTCGGCCACCACTGGCACCGCTAATCGCATCTTCCATCCAGCGATCCACAACACGGCTAATTGCATTCATTTCAGTCGTTCCATTCATCTCTTTCCACGGGTTAAAGCGAACAATTCGAGTCATCATTTTTAGTTTCCTCCAAAAAGAAAGTGTTTAGATTTATTTTTTCGGCATGTCCCTTAACTGCCGAAGATGTGCACATAGTAGGCAGCCTGCGTTAGAGAATGTTAGAAGTGCCGTTTGAGTTTTGTTAGAGCGTAGCGAAGACCTGTTAGGTGGCGCATTCATGTTCTTGCTCAACCGAGTTCGACATGCGCTACCTGACAGGTCTGCACGCGTACTTGCATCTATCTTGCTTTGCATTAACCTCAGTGCAATGCTTCAAACCCTGCGCCGTAATGTCACCGATCTGCCTCGTGCGTTTTCGTTCTCCTCTTTTATCTCTGGCCTCGTGGCCGTTCTGGTGGGCTATGCCGGGCCACTCTTGCTGGTGTTCCAAGCCTCGGACAAAGCTGGGCTAGACCGCGCCCACCTCTCCTCGTGGATTTCGGCGGTGGCCCTGGGCTGTGGCTTCTGTGCGCTCACGCTCAGCCTGTATTACCGCAAGCCCATTCTGATTGCATGGCCCACTGCGGGCGTGGCGCTGCTCATCGCCAGCATCGCCAACTACGCCTATTCCGAAGTCATCGGTGCGTATATCTTGTCGGGCATTGGCTTAGTTCTATTAGGTTGGTCAAAATTATTTGGGCGCTTGATTGAACTGGTGCCCAAAGCGGTGATTGCAGGCATGCTGGGCGGTGTGTTGCTCAAGTTCGGCCTCAGCATCTTCACCTCATTCACCGTCAGCCCGCTGATGGTGGGCGCCATGATGCTGACCTACTTTGTGCTGCGCCGCTTGCAATTCAAAGCGCCCGCCATCGGCGCGTTGGTCGTGGGCCTCGTCATCGCCGCGCTCAACCGCGAGATTCACCTCGAAAACTTTGCGCCGCAACTGACGACGCCGGTGATTACGTGGCCGCAGTTCACCCTGCGCGCGGCGGTTGGGCTGGCGCTGCCGTTGTTTATCATCACGCTCACCTCGCAAAACGCCCCCGGCACAGCAGTGCTGCGCAACTCCGGCTACCCAGATTTCAAACCGGATGGCCCCATCATGCTCACCGGCATCGTCTCGGTGTTGGGCGCGCCGTTTGGCCTCAATGGCCTTTGCCTGTCGGCCATCACCGCCGCCATCTGCACCAGCCCCGAGGCGCACCCCGACCCGAACAAGCGTTACAGCGCAGGCGTGTCGTATGGCTTTTGGTACATCTTGTTTGGCCTGTTTGGCGCAACGGCGGTCACCTTGTTCAGCGGGTTGCCCAAGGCGCTCACGGCGGCCATTGCGGGCCTGGCTATCACGGGTGCTATTTTGAATTCGCTCGCGGGCGCGATGGCCGATGCCAAAGAGCGCGATGGCGGCCTCATCGCTTTTTTGGTCGCTGCGTCAGATATCACTTTGCTGGGCGTGGGCGCACCGTTTTGGGGCTTGGTGGCCGGGCTGCTGACGAACGCGATTTTGAATGGGGGGTTGCGGCGCAAGGCATAACAGATGCGTATACTCCCTGAAAACGTATGCTTTGATGAAGAACATGACACGAATTTTTATGATGAAAGCCAAAAAAGCAACCCTGATCAGCGTGCTTGCTATTGCACTTGGTATGAGTCTGAACGCAAGTCTTTCATTTGCATCAACGAAGTCACTGAGTTCACTAATCGCTATCAAGCCCACTGTTACCCCACTCGTTGAAGATGAATTGACATTGGGTGAAAATGCATATCGCTCTGGTGAATGGGATAAAGCTGTGCAGCTTCTAACTCAATATCTACTCAACAATCCTGACTCGATGAAAGCACTGGTATTTCGAGGAAAGATTTACTTTTATCAGGGCAAGACAAAATTGGCATCTGCTGATATCTCGAAGGCTATTCAGTTGGAAGCGCAAAACTCAGATGAGCTGAGTTATCACGCGGAGGCTTTGACGTTAGCGGGGTATTACGATTTGGCGATAAATGATCTTCAAATAGCAATAAACGAAGAACCGGGCAATACAAAATATTACGTGCAACTTGGACAGATATATGTGAGACGGGGTGATTATGAAAATGCGCTTGCGCAGGCAAGTAAGCTGATCCAGATTGATCCAAAGAAGGCAGACGGGTATGTTTACACAGCCAATATCTATGAGTATCAAAAGAAATATGATCTGGCTATTGCTGCACTAAATAAAGCTGCCGCAATTGATCCGCAAAATCCAACTACTTTCAACAATCTGGGATGGATTCATGGGTTATCCGGAAATGGAGATCAGGCGGTTAAAAACTGTTTGAAAGCAGTTAAGTTGAAACCAAAGACTCCTGCCTATTTAGATACGTGCGGATTGGCATACTTTGCAAAAGGCAATATGCAACTGTCAATCAAGTATTACGATGAAGCAATTGGATTGGCTCCTGGTGCGCCAATGGCAACTACATATTGTTACAGAGGCAGGTCGCATCAAAAAGCGGGCAATAAGACGAAGGCGATTGAGGATTACAAAGTATGTTTGAAGTTAAACAAAAATGGCGAACTGGTGCAAATAGCCCAGGATGGCTTAAAACTGCTTAACGCCAAGTAGTATGCAAAACCCCCTCGTTATTAGTCAATTGCAGACACTTGGTAAGAAATGGAAAACGGCAGATGAAGTTCGCCCATAAATATTTGTTCATCGCAGCAATACTTATTCTTGCTGCCTGTTCACCCAGCCCCACACCCACGCCTACGTTTCAACCCGTTGTTACGCTGCTGCCAACCAACACCGCCAAGCCTACGCCGCAGGCCACGCCCTCACCCCAACCTACCGCAACGCTGGAGCCAGAAAAGCCCATCGTCGTTGCGATTCAAAATAATCCAGAGAGCCTACACCCGTTCTATGCTCAATCCACCGCTGCGCAAACCGTGCTGGGCGCGTTGTTTGTGGGGTGCGTGGGGTTAAACGAAACCGGTCAACCCATCGCCCTGGGTTGCGAGCAAGTGCCAACGCAAGAGAACAGCAGTGCAAAGTTTGTGGGCGAGGGTCTGGATCGCTACTTGGAAGTGATATTTAAGATTCGCCTGGGCTGGCGCTGGACCGACGGCCAAGCCGTGACCGCCAACGACGCGGTATACGCCTGGCAATTGCTGATGCAGCCCGAAGCCAATATCCGCGACCCGCTGACGCAAAAAGTATTCACCATGGCTGCGCCCGACCCGCGTACCATCGTCGTGAAGTTTATGAGCGCGGCTCAGGCCCGCGCTGCGGCGAATGGCGAGCTGACGGGCGACGTGGCGTTTCAATATTTCTCTCAACTGGGTGATTACGCGCAATACGCCCAGCAAGAGACACCGCTGGTGGATGCGAACTATTGGGGCGTGGTGCGTTGGCTGCCCATGCACTTGCTGCAAGGCATTGCGCCCAAAGACCAGGCGGCCAGCCCCTACGCGCAAAAGCCGGTGGGCGATGGCGCGTTCGAGATCAAGTCGCGACCCAACACGGGCATTGTGTTGGCGCGTGCGGCGCAGGCCTTTCCGCTGGGTGAGGTGAAACCCGTGGGCATTACGTTTGTCTTCGGGAATGGGGAAGCAAACCTCATTGACTACAACATCAGTTGGGCCATGCCCCACGACGAATACAACAAATTGGCAGAGTCTGTTGCATACGACGCGGCCAGCAACGAGCAGATTTTGCTCAACGTGGATCGCTTTCCGTTTAACGATGTCAAAGTTCGGCAGGCGCTGGCCTACGCCATCAACCGCGATGTGTTTTTGAAAGAGGTGCAACCGGTGGCACCCATGTCGCCCCTCACGCCCACGCTGGGCTATGTGCCGCAACGCGCGCTGGAGTTATTGACCGAAGCGAGTTGGAACTGCACACGCAAGCCCTGCCAAAAGTTTGATGAGACAAAGGGCGTGACGGTGACGCTGGAGTTCACGTTGGTGACAACAGAGCGCAGCCCGCGCAACCTGGTGGCACAAGTCATTCAGAAGCAATTGGGCGAGATCGGCTTTGGGGTGAACATCCAAATTGTTTATGGCCTGGGCACGCAAAGCAAATTGTTTGCGCCTGCTCAAGAGGGCGGTCTGTTGCTCTCGCGCAATTTCGATGCGGCGTTGTATCAAGCGCCAGAGACCGGCCCAACCCAATCATTGCGGGGCCGCTTCGATTGTGCCAGCGTACCCACCGAGCAAGCCAATGATGTGAGCCACGGCAATGCCAGCGGCTTTTGCGATGCAGATGTGGACGCGTTGATTGCGGCGAGCGAAGTGGGCGAGGGCGTGTTGTCGCCTACATCTCGCGCCAAAGCCTATGCCGAGGCGTTGGCGGCAGTGGAGGCGCAAGCGCCTGTGGTCCGGCTCTATACGCCCAAGCTGTTTGTGCTGGCTCTTGATGTAAGTGGATTGAAGCCCGGAGCGAATGTGCCGCTGACGTGGAATGCGTGGGAGTGGGTGCTTGTGAAAAAGTGATGAGTTGTGAAGGAGGTCGAGGCTTTAGCC
>JAYTNY010000450.1:0-14291 GCA_043748055.1 Roseobacter sp. | reverse complement strand
AGGTTTGAGTTTGCATGTCACAACATCGCATTCTGATTGCCGACGACGACCCGCACATTGCGCGGCTGGTGAAGTCTTATTTGGAGCAGGCTGGCTTTGCTGTAATGACTGCCAGCGACGGCGAGCAAGCCCTGCACCTGCTGCGCAGCGAACGGCCCGACCTGGCCGTGCTGGATGTGATGATGCCCAAGCGCGATGGCTTTGCGTTGGCCCAACTGATTCGGGGTGATAAGCAATTGGCTGCGCTACCTATTCTGATGTTGACGGCGCGGGTGGAAGATGCCGACCGTCTGAAGGGCCTGGACATTGGCGCAGACGATTACTTGACCAAGCCGTTTAACCCGCTGGAAGTGGTGGCGCGGGTAAAGGCCATTCTGCGGCGGGCCAACGGCGGCATCCAGCTTTCGCCGGTGTTGCAGCACAAAGACTTGCAGATGAATGTGGAACAACGCAGCGTGTTGCTGAAAGACGAAGCGCTAGAGTTAACCCCGACCGAATACGAGCTGTTGCGCGCCCTCATACAAAACCTCAATCACGCCTTTACCCGCGGCGAGTTAATAGAGAAGGCGCTGGGCTTTGGCTACGAAGGCTTTGACCGCACCATCGATTCGCACATCAAAAACCTGCGCCGCAAAATTGAGCCTGACCCGACCAACCCGATTTACATTGAGACGGTGTTTGGTGTGGGCTATAGGATGAGTAACCAATAACCCCCGACCCCTAAAGGGGAGTCCTGGATTTTCTTCGGGTGTTCATCAATTCGTTAGAAATGATGAACTCGTAAAGAATCTCGACGACTCCCCTTTAGGGGTCGGGGGTTGAGCAAATATGAATCGCCTCTGGGTTCGCCTCACTCTGGCGCTGGTCGCCATCACGCTGGTCAGCGTCGTCATTGTGGCGGTGTTGGCGAACGTCACAGCCACCACCCAGTTTGGGCAGTTGGTTCGCCGCCAAGATGCCATAGCTCAAACCCAATTGATTGAGGATTTGGCGGCGCATTACCAAACGAACGACAACTGGAACGGCGTGGACGAAATTCTGCAGGCAGCCAAATCAGCATCGTCCCCCTTCGGCACTAACAATCGTCCACGCCCACAGCGGCCCGGCGGCGGGCCGAACGGCGTGCGCGGCCCCATCACCTATTTATTGGCTGATGCCGATGGTCGCATCGTCGTGGATGACCAGCGCCACCGTGTGGGCCAGATGTTGCCCAGCGATGAACGTGGTGTGGCCTTGCCGATTCAGATCGAGGATAAGACAGTGGGCTACCTGGTGGCCAACTCACCAGAGCAGGAATTGCTGCTGGAGGCCCGCCAACTTTTTCTCTCGCAATTGCAGCGCAATTTGGTGTTTGCTGCGCTCATCGCCAGCGTAATTGCGGTAGTGATCGGCGCGCTCATCAGCCGGGCCATTGTTTCGCCACTGGCGCAGTTGGCGCAGGCGGCGCGGGCGTTCTCGGCGAGGCAGTGGAACACGCGCACACAGCCCAATGGCACCCAAGAGATTGACGACGTGGCGCACGCGTTTAACAACATGGCCGAGTCGTTGCAGCAAGCCGAGGTGAACCGCCGCAACTTAACGGCTGATATTGCGCACGAGTTGCGCACGCCGCTCTCGGTGATACAAGGCAACTTGCGGGCCATGCTGGACGATGTGTATCCGTTGGAGCGCAGCGAGATTGCCAATGTGTATGACGAGACGCGGCTGCTGAGCCGCCTGGTGGAAGACCTGCGCGAACTGGCGTTGGCCGAAGCCGGGCAAATTGAGTTGAAGCCGCAAGCCATCGATGTGAGCCGCTTGTTGCAATCGACCGCCGACCAGTTTGCCATCGCCGCAGATGCGCGGAGCATAAACCTTACTGTGCAACCGCCTGGGCCGCTGCCCGCTGTGTCTGCGGATGGGGATCGCGCGGGCCAAGTCTTGCGTAACCTCATCAACAATGCCCTGCGCCACACCCCCGAAGGCGGCCGCGTGACGTTAATGGCTGAGTTAAATCCAGCCCACGTTCGCCTCAGCGTGCGCGACACCGGCGAAGGCATTGCGCCAGAGGATTTGCCGCTAGTGTTTGATCGCTTTTATCGAAGTGACAAATCTCGCGCGCGTTTGAGTGGCGGCACAGGGCTGGGTTTAGCCATTGCCAAGACGTTAGTTGAGGCGATGGGCGGGCGCATTGGCGTGGAGAGCCGGGTGGGGCAGGGCAGCACGTTTTGGTTTACGTTGCCGGTTGTGCGTTAAAGGCTTGGCGTTGGCTAAGGTAAACGATGAATCCTAATCACCGATTTCATCCGTTTACGACAATAAGGAGTACCCCAACTTATGACAACGACCTTAAAAAATAATTCGACGACGGTTTACTTTCTCGTAGTGGCGCTCGGCTTTGCTTTTCTGCTGGCCGAACTGGTGATCATGGGCCATACCAATGGCCCGCGCTTGATCTCTGTAGTGGCTTGCGTGCTGGGCATTTTGTTCGCATTGGCTGGTTTGGCTATGAGCAATGCGCGTCGCATCATCGCCATTTTGTTTGTGGTGTTGGCGCTTTCGGGCGTGTTTGGCTTTATGGCCCACGGCGGGGCGCGGGGCTTCCGTCAGCAGAACACTGCCGCAGCCATTCAGGCCGCGTCGGCAGATAGAGATCTTCTGCGCGCGTTGCGCAGCTATAGCGGCATGCCGCCCACGCTGGCACCCCTCATGCTCAGCGGCCTTTCGCTGTTGGGCGCGTTGGTAACACTGGGTGGTGTAGGCGAACGCAAAACGAACTAAACCTGATCAGACCTGATTGATGGGCAGCAATCCTCTAAGTCGTAGCGACGAGATTCGCACCGCTACGCTGAACTCAGCCGAGTAGCTGTCTGGATCCAAACCGATTTGTGCAATGCCCGCCGAATACTTTTCAAGATAGGCGGGCATTTGTTTTGCCGGTGGTGCGCCTCGGTCAAGAGCCGCAACACCCAACAGAACCTGAATGTCCACACCCGTCGGGCCAGCATCGAAGTGCAGCGAGACGTTGGGGTTCTTCTCGATGTGGCGCAGCTTCTTTGCCGTGGGCTGGCTGTAGAGGATGAAGGCTGCGCCCTCCCAAACGAACCAGACTGGGCGTGGCTGCGGCACACCGCTGGGTGTGACCGTGGTGAGCCAGATGATTTGCTCTGACTGAATGCGTTGCAATGCGCGTAGGCCGAGTTCGTTGGTGAAGTCAAGCATATTCAATCCTCAATAGCCGCGTCTGCGTCACCATGCCCGCCGCCTCCAGTGTTTTCTTGGAGGCGTGGTTGTAATACCAACAGCCCGCAATGGGCGCGAGGCCCTCGGCATGGCATACGCCGCGCATGTAGCAAATGGTTTGTGCGCCGATGCCTTGCTGCCGGTGCGCCTCGTGCGTAAACATGCCGATGCTGGCGTGCTGCTTGAGTAGTTTGCTGCGCTCGATCACGCCAATTGCAATGAGCGCATCGTTGCGCGTGCCGACATACAGCTCCCCATTCTGAATGCGCGCTTCGTGCTTGTCCAAAAAATCGCCGCTGATGGCGCGCATCGCGGCTGCGTCGGATAACTCGGCGAGGCGGTAGCTCAATTCGGATGTGAGGGGTTCTAGCTTGGCATCACCCTCAGCAAAGAAATAGGCTTGCTTCTTCAGCTCGGCGTAATTGTCGAGGGCGTGGCTGAGGAAGAACTCGTCGCAGGTGGGCACGTAGGCGGATTTGATGCTGTGTTGCTGTAACACTTGCGCGAACGTTTGTTGCCCAACGCGCCGCGCTGGCCCCATCAAATAAAAGTGGGTTAGCAGCGTGTTTGCGTGGATGGCGAATGCGCCAGCCTCTTGACCAGTGATGACGATTTTGTAGAACTGCGAGGCGAGGATATGGTCTTCGAGATACGAATCGATGGGCGAGGAGAGCGCGGCGATGTATCTGTCGAACGAAATGAGGTCAGCGATTGAGCAAGGTGCAAATTGCATGCTGAAATTCTAGAGTTGTTTTGCACAAAGCCAAAAAGCGCATAGCATTTGCTAATCATGCCCAAACAAATTACGCGCGCCGAGCTGGTCGGTGCCTTTGGCGACCCCATTGATGAGAACCCAACCGGCATCATGCAAGAGGCTGGCTTTGCAGCGCAGGGGCTGGACTTTCGCTATCTCTCTATCAAAGTGAAGGCGGGTGATCTGGCGGCAGCGCTGCACGGGCTGCGGGCGATGAACTTTCGCGGCATCAACTGCACCATTCCGCACAAAGTGGAGGTGCTGAAGTATTTGGATGAGGTTGCGCCGGATGCCAAGCTGATTGGCGCGGTGAACACGATTGTGAATGACGGCGGAAAATTAATAGGCCACAACACGGATGGCAAGGGCTTTTTGCGCAGCGTGCAAGATGATGCGGGCGTGGATGTGCGCGGTAAGCATGTGGTGTTCTTGGGCGCAGGCGGCGCGGCGCGGGCCATGTCGGTGGAACTGGCGTTGGCGGATGCAAGCCACATCACCCTTGTGAACCGCGATGCCGCGCGCGGCCAGGATTTAACGCAACTGCTCAATCGCTCAACAAACACGCAGGCCGAGTTTGTGCAATGGCAAGGCGAGTACGCCATCCCCAAAAGCTGCGACATTCTTGTAAACGCCACGCCCGTTGGCCTATACCCGGATGTGGGCAACCTGCCCGCCGTGAACCTGCTGACGTTGCGCCCTGATTTGCTGGTATGCGATGTGATCCCCAACCCGCCTAACACCGCGTTTTTGCAAGCCGCTCATAGCGCAGGCACACGCACGCTGGATGGCCTGGGCATGTTGGTCTATCAGGGTGCCGCCGCATTTAAGCTGTGGACGGGTGTGGATGCGCCAGTAGATGTGATGCGCAAAGCGTTGGAGAATGTATTTGGCTAGAAGATTTACACGAAGAAGCGAAGAAAAGAAGAAAGCTTTGATTTTTCTTTTCTTCGCTTCTTCGTGTTCAATTAAGACCATGATCCATAAGTTCAAACCCACCCGCTACTACAACGCCATCGGTAGCCACGAGCCAGCGCTGCGTGTAAACGATGGTGACACGATTGTGACCACGACGATTGATGCGCTGGGCCGAGACGAGCGCGACAAACTGGTGTGGCAACGCGGCAACCCGATGAGCGGGCCGTTTTACGTTGAAGGCGCGCAACCGGGCGATACGCTCGCCGTCAAGTTGGAGAAGATCACGCCCAACCGCAGCGTGGGCTATACGGCGGATGTAGTGGCTGCGAACGTGATTGACCCGGACTATGTGCGCCAGTTGCCGAAAAGTAGGCTGGTGAAATGGGATGTGGATGCCAAGCGCAAGACCGCAACTTTCACTGATAACTCAAACTTCAAACTCCAACTTCCCCTGAACCCCATGATCGGTTGCTTTGGTGTTGCGCCCAGTCGCGGCCAAGCCATCAGCACGGCCACCAGCGGTAACTTTGGCGGCAATATGGATTACAACGGGTTTGTGGCCGGCACCACCGTTTACTTCCCGGTGTTTGTGGAGGGCGCGCTCTTTCACATTGGGGATGTGCATGCCGTGCAGGGCGATGGCGAAATCGTGGGCACCGGGATTGAGATTAGCGCCGAGGTGAAGTTCACGCTCAGCGTCATCAAAAACAAAAAAGGCAAAGAGATTTACTGGCCGCGCGGCGAGAACCGCGAGTTTATTTTTACCGTTGGCAATGCGCGCCCGCTCGATCAATGCATTCAACATGCCACAACAGAAATGCTGCGCTGGCTGCAAAACGACTACAAGATGAGCGCCCGCCACGCCAGTACGCTGCTGGGACAATGCGTGAAATACGACATGGGCAATATGTTTGACCCGGCGTATACGATGGTGTGCAAGGTAGCGAAGAAGTGGTTGCATTAAAAAAAATAGGAGAAAACATGGAACTCGGTTTAATCGGTTTGGGCAAGATGGGCGGCAACATGGCGAAACGCCTGACGCTGGGTGGGCACACCGTTGTGGCCTACGACCGCAACCCGGCGGCGGTGCAAGGCGTAGCGAACGACGGTGCACAAGGCGCAGAGAGTTTGCAGGATTTGGTGAACCAACTGAGCGCGCCGCGTGCCATTTGGGTGATGGTGCCCAGCGGCGGCCCGACCGAGCAAACCGTGTTGGACTTGGCGGCGGTGTTGTCCGAGGGCGACACAATTATTGACGGCGGCAACAGCAACTACAAAGATTCGATTCGTCGCGCTGCCTTGCTCAAAGAGCGCGGCCTCAACTTTTTGGATGTGGGCACCAGCGGCGGCATCTGGGGCCTGAGCGAGGGCTATGCCTTGATGATCGGTGGCGAAGACGCGCCGGTGAATCGGCTCTCGCCCATCTTCGAGACGCTGGCTCCGGCAGTGGATCGCGGTTGGGGGCATGTGGGGCCAAGCGGCGCGGGCCACTTTGTGAAGATGATTCACAACGGCATTGAGTATGGCTTGATGCAGGCGTATGCCGAAGGCTTTGAGCTGATGCACCGCAAGAGCGAGATGAATTTCGATCTGCACCAGATCGCCGAGATTTGGCGGCACGGCAGCGTGGTGCGCAGTTGGCTATTGGATTTAACGGAGCGCGCGCTGGCGCAGAACCCCGACCTGGATGGCATCGTGGGCTTCGTGCCCGATAGCGGCGAGGGGCGCTGGACGGTGGCCGAGGCCATCGAACTCGGCGTTTCTATTCCGGTCATTTCGATGTCGCTGCAACGCCGCTTTCGCAGCCGCGAGAGCGAGCCGTTTAGTGATAAGTTGCTGGCCTCGCTGCGCGATCAGTTTGGCGGGCATGGGGTGAAGAAGAAAATTTGAAGAGCGAAGTACGCAGCAGGTGCCAGGCACTTTCGGAAGTGCCTGGCACCTAGTTACGCTCACGAAGTTGTCAGGCTGCTGTTGCTTTCATAGAATTCTGAGATGGGTAAGCGCGACGTTCAATTTGCGCAGGGTAGCTATTACCATCTCTACAACCGAGGCGCGAATCATCAATCCATCTTTCTGGAGGACGCGAACTACGTGTTTGTTCTCCGAAAGATGAAGGACTACGCGAAGCAATTCAGCATCGCCGTCATTTCGTATTGTCTTATGCCCAACCACTACCACTGGCTGGTTCGGCAAGATGGCGAAACCTCTGCATCCATGTTTGTTCAACGCGTCTTCAACAGCTATGGCAAAGCCTTTAATAAGCGGTTCGAACGCACTGGTACTTTGTTTGAGGGCAAGTTCGAGGCCATTCATGTGGACGAGACCGAGTATCTGCTGCACCTGTGCCGCTACATCCACACCAACCCCATCAAGCACGGCTTCGCCTATCGCGCCGATGAATGGCAGTTCTCGAACTATCTGGAATGGGTCGGCAAGCGCGATGGCGCGTTGGTAGACCGAGCGTTTGTGCGCGAATACTTCCCAAATCCCGCCGACTACATTCGATTTGTAGAAGAGTATCGCCCGCCGATCAACCCAGCTTTAGATGGCTAACTCTTGGAGTTGCTTCGCGCCGACTCATGTGCAATCACGGGTGAAACGATAGCGCGTCCTAATCCTGGAGGCACTGCATTACCAACAACTCGGTATCGGTCATTTAACGTTCCTGAAGGCGAAATATTTTCCGGTAGTCCTTGGATCTTTGCACATTCAATCCAAGAAAGTCTTCGATTACTCTTTCCCTGTAGTTCCCAATGATCTTTGCCTACAAATTTCATAGGCCTGCCCATAGGGTGAAGTGGGACGTGATGTGCATGAGCTACTATCGTGTAACTCTGTTCATTCCATTTTCTTTTTCTATTACGAGTTAGGTAGTGTCCATGAAACGGCTTATCACAATACTCGCCTTTTGGCCAAAGAGGCATTCCCGAAATCACATCTTGTAAAGTTGTGCTTGGGTTATCTAATTTAGAGCCATGTGTTGGATTTGAGAATTGATATTCAAAGTCAGTGACATCGGTGTGAACGCCAACAATGAACATCCTCTTTCTATCTTGTGCTACACCATAGTCCGCCGCGTTTAGAACAGCAGATTGCACCTTGTATCCATATCGCTTGAAACCGGCGAACTGACGTTTAAGGAACCAGCCTTCATCTGCGGTAACCATACCTCCGACATTTTCGACAAAAAGATATTTTGGTTTTACCTGACGCAATACACGAATAAATTCGCGGTACAGAAAATTATTATCATTCGTGCGAAGATCACGAACCTCCCGATCTTTCCATCGACGGCGAGCAGCCATACTAAAGCCAGTACATGGATAGCATCCGATTAAGATGTCTGCCACAGGGAACGATTTGATCTCGCGCACATCGCCCAAATGAAATTCGGTGTTTGGGAAAATACTTCTATAGGCAGAGGCTGCATGAGGGTAGATATCATTTGCCCAGATTATTTCCAGACCGGCTTGTGTGGCACCCCAGTCGAAGCCACCACAGCCGGAGAACAAAGAAACTGCTGTCAGTACTTGTTGCATTACATTTGCCTCATGCTATGAAATGTTCGTGATAACACGATACGTGTTTGACCAGTTCTCATACTGTGGGCATCTTCTGTACCAGTGCTTGGTCTATCAAGTCAAACGTATCTGAATGAATTGAACTGTAATCTCTTTTAAGTAGATGAACGAGTCGCACGCGATCAATCACAATACTTTCCATTATCTTCAGACGATCATGCCAATTTCCCAGTGAGTCACGGAAACAAATGGGTATAAAAACCATATTTGTTGGAGGAACAGTGAATCTTAGTTTGTTTGACCATGCATATCTGCTAGACGAATGTTGTTTTTCAGTCCACCTATCCTCGCTGCATGCACATTGCCCAAAGACAAGGCTCATGCCTGGTGTCAAATCTCCAATAGACACCCAACCTACCAAATCCAGCCCACCATCACCATAATTTCTTTTGTTGAACTCTTCTTCAGAACAAGTAGGTACCTCGAAGATATCCTTAGCTAATTTCCGAATTTTCTTCCAAAGACTGCCTGAGTATCGAGATACGACATTGTAGGAATTCGATCCAAAAACATGGACTTCTGCGAAAATTGGTAGATAACTCTTGAGTGCAATTAAGGAGGCAATTTCAAATATATCTGCAAATATGTTTTCAGTTTTTTTGTCTTTAATGCACCAAAGATTTGCTGCCAACAGTAAGAATAAATATAGTCTTTTTGGGCGGTCAAGATCACTTCTGATGATCAAAGTGTTACCCTTACTTGAGAAGTTAAAGGGATAAAACTCGCTAAATACGCCTGCACGGTAATCAAGATGAAGGAAGACATCCTCAACTTCGCGCTCAATTTTTGCATCGCGGGCGCTGGGCATAGTGCGAGTCTCTTCTAACGAGTCGAAATCATATTCTTCATCAGTTTCTGAATCCTCATCGGGTGACTCCTCACCCACATCATTCCGCTCATTTATTCTATCGACTACTAACGATTTTGAAATCATGCCATCCGGACTAACCATGCAGAGTAATTCGACATAATCTGCCCAGATATGAATATCTTTTGATTTCGGAAGTCGCTCTAGCTTTTCCAGGTTTATAGGATCTGAGATATTCATCATTGATCTAAGCTGTTTGCTCAATAGGATATCTTGCCTTTACTAGAGTTCTTAAGTCTTTTGCCATTGCTTCAATGTCGGACAATACCTTGTCGTCACTGCGTTCCATCTCTTCACCTATCCGGCGAATACTGTCTTGTGCAATCTGCAATTGCTTTCGTGATTCAACAGCGGATGAGCGGAAAGTTTCAAGCGGGAACTTTGTGTAAAGCGCCGCATCAAAGAGGGGCACACCATTAATATCAAACTCCTCAAGAGCTTCATCGCTTCCTATTACTGCATCCAGAACTTTGAGATTTCTTGATTCACCTAACCTGGTCTTGCCTTCCGAATTCTTTTCAAATATCCAGCTCGTTAACTTCTTTAAGCGAGGGTCTTTCAATCCTTTTACCTTGATATCTGTTGCATTTTCTAATCCAATATAGTGAACAATATTTTCATATCCCAGAGCTGTTGTGAGCAAAGAAAAGTCGATTTCGTCCTCATCAATTCCCTTGATTCCGAAAAACTTTCGCTCTTCTATCCTCTCATAAAGAGACAAGCCTGTTAGCAGCTTTGCAATTGTGTTAGAGCGACTTCCAATACTTCTTGCTAAACTTTTCAATCGCTCTTGTATGTTCGGCTCTGAAGATGCTTCATAAAGCTGTTTGAGGTATTTCGCTTTTGCGAGAGAACTCCATGGTTTGACACCAGTTACATGACGGTAACCAAGATACTCAAGAATGCTTTCCCTCTTTGAGTAAATCAAGGCAGGTAGTTCGTCAGGTTTGAACTTTGATGTCTCAGCAATAGACTGAACTGTCTTCTGGTAGGTTGTTGCAAGCCCAGGAACTTTCAAGAGCTTTACGGCGGCAAGCCGACGGTTGCCTTCGACAACAATATATTTGCCTGAGTTTTTTTTGTCGGGTGTGACAAGGAGCGGCTCACCAGGAAAGAAGCCTTGCTGGCCTATAGAACTCATCAACTCTGGCAAGTTGCCGTTGCCTTCATCAAGTAGCCATCCCAGAATATCCCGCTCGTTGTTTCCATTGATTGTGGAGGGTAACCGCGGATTTTCTGGATCAAGCCTTAGTTTGTCCACGGGAATAAATTCAATTCTTGCTTGGTCGGTCATGCACTGTCTCCCTGTTTTTGCAAACCCATTTTATAGATAGAACTAATTTTGGTAAAACTAAAACAGGTGGTTGAAACAATTCAGCCACCTGCTTTTGATTACAGAGATTGCCAAAAGAACAACCTACCTCGCCATCCCCCGCAACACCGTCTGCAAAATGCCGCCATTCTTGTAGTAGTTCACCTCAACCGGCGTGTCCAGGCGCGCAATCGCCTCAAAGCTAAACGTGCTGCCGTCGGGTCGCGTCGCGCTCACCGTCATCACTTGGCGCGGTTTCACATCATCGCTCACCGGAATGCTGTAAGTCTCATCGCCCTTCAACCCCAACGATTCCCAGCTCTGCCCCGGCAAGAACTGCATGGGTAACACGCCCATGCCCACCAGGTTGTTGCGGTGAATGCGCTCGTAGCTCTCGGCGATGACCGCGCGCACACCCAGCAAGTTGCTGCCCTTGGCCGCCCAGTCGCGGCTGCTGCCGGTGCCATATTCTTTGCCTGCCAACACCACCAGTGGCACGCCTGCCTCTTTGTATTTCATCGCTGCGTCAAAGATCGGCATCACATCACCGCCCATAAACTTCGTCACGCCGCCCTCAACGCCCGGCACCAACAAGTTCTTCAGTCGAATGTTGGCAAACGTGCCGCGTGTCATGATCTTGTCGTTGCCGCGCCGTGCGCCATACTGGTTAAAGTCTGGCTTTGCCACGTCGTGGTCTTCCAGCCATTGGCCTGCTGGGCTGTTCAGCGCAATGTCGCCTGCGGGCGAGATGTGGTCGGTGGTGATCGAATCCCCAAACAACCCCAGCACGCGCGCGTTCACCACCGGCCGCACTGGCTCCGGCGTGAGGGACATGCCCACAAAGTAGGGCGGCTCCTGGATGTAAGTGCTGAACTCATCCCACGGATACAGATCACCTTCCACGCTGCCGCCAATCTTTTGCCACTCCGCCGTGCCCTCAAACGCCTTGCCATATTGGCTGGCAAACATGTCGGGGCGGATGTGATTGTTGACGGCCTCGTTAATCTCCTGCTGCGTCGGCCAAATGTCTTTGAGGTACACCGGCTGACCATCTTTGCCCATGCCAATCGGTTCGCTGGTCAAGTCCACATCCGTGCTGCCCGCCAGCGCATACGCCACCACCAGCGGTGGGCTGGCCAGGTAATTCGCCTTCACCAACGGATGCACCCGCCCCTCAAAGTTTCTATTCCCGCTAATCACCGCGCTGGTCACGATGTTGCTCTCGGTCACAGCGTTTGCAATCAGTTGCGGCAACGGCCCGCTGTTGCCGATGCAGGTGGTGCAGCCGTAGCCCACCACGTTAAAGCCCAATGTTTCTAATGGCTCCAACAAGTTCGCGTCCTTCAAATACTCGGTCACCACTTTGCTGCCGGGTGCCAAACTGGTCTTCACATACTTTGGCACACGCAAGCCCTTCTCCACCGCCTTCTTCGCCAACAGGCCTGCGCCCAACATCACGCTGGGGTTGCTGGTGTTGGTGCAAGACGTAATGGCCGCGATGACCACTGCGCCGTGCTTCATCTCGATTGGCGATGCGGCATTGCCGAGGCCATTGGCTATTGTCGCCGTCTTGCCCAATTCATCTGCCTTCAACCCAAACCCACGATCCTTCGTCGGTGCCGTCAGCGCCGCGTTAAACGTCTTTTTTACCTGCGTCAGCGGCACGCGGTCTTGGGGGCGCTTGGGGCCAGCCACGCTCGGCTCCACGCTGCTCAAATCCAGTTCCAGCGTGTCGGTAAAGATGGGGTCTGGTGCGGCATCGGTTCTAAACATGCCCTGCTCTTTGGCGTAGCGCTCGGTTAGCTCCGCTTCGGCCACACGGTTGGTGGCGCGCAAATAACGCAAGCTCTCGTCGTCAATCGGGAAGTAGCCCATCGTCGCGCCATACTCCGGGGCCATGTTCGCAATCGTAGCGCGGTCGGCCAAGCTCATGCTGCTGAGGCCGGTGCCGTAGAACTCCACAAACTTCTCAACGACACCCTTCTTGCGCAACATCTGCACCACCGTCAAGGTCAAATCCGTCGCGGTCACGCCCTCTTTCAGTGCGCCAAACAGCTTAAAGCCAACCACTTCTGGCATCAACATATACAACGGCTGCCCAATCATCACAGCCTCGGCCTCGATGCCGCCCACGCCCCAGCCCACCACGCCCAGCCCGTTAATCATGGTGGTGTGGCTGTCGGTGCCGACCAGTGTGTCGGGGAAGGCGAGCGAAAGTTGGGAGTTTGAGTTGGAGTTCCCCAACTCAAACTTCTTCAGCATCGTCACCTTCGCCAAATACTCCAGGTTGACTTGATGCACGATGCCCGTGCCCGGCGGCACCACGCGGAAATTCGTCAGTGCCTTTTGGCCCCACTTGGCAAACTGATAGCGCTCGTTGTTGCGCTCGAATTCCATGGCCAGGTTTTTCTCAAACGCATCTTTGCTGCCAAAGAAGTCCACTTGCACCGAGTGGTCAATCACCATATCCACCTGCACCAGCGGGTTAATCTTCTTCGGGTCTGCGCCCACCCGCGCCAACGCGCTGCGCATCGCCGCCAAATCCACCAGACACGGCATGCCCGAAAAGTCTTGCAGGATGACGCGCGCGGGCTTAAACGGCATCTCCACCTGCTCCACGGCTTTGGCGTTCCAGTTCGCCAATCGCTTTACGTCGTCTTGCGTAATCTCAAAATCGTCCTGCTGGCGCAAGGCCTGCTCCAGCATAATTTTCATGCTAAACGGCAGCACGTTCACATGCCCAATGCCCTGTTTCTCCAGCGTATCCAACCGGTAGATATTCACGTTG
Source organism: Roseobacter sp. (assembly GCA_043748055.1). GTDB lineage: Bacteria > Chloroflexota > Anaerolineae > J036 > Brachytrichaceae > JANMVQ01. The sequence continues at coordinate 851 of JAYTNY010000450.1, read as the reverse complement.
CCCTGCGGCGTAGCAATAGTACTAAGGGCGTTAAAAGAGTTCTTGCTCATGGTCGTGTGTTCTTAATAAAATCAAAATCAAAATAAGCGGAAATAGAACCTGACAGGTTTTCTGAAACCTGTCAGGTTTAGTCTCAGAAGTAACAACGTGGAGCGAGGGGAAATATTACGGAGCGCCAATCGAAATAAGCTGCTTATCGCTGACGTGTGTTTTGTGGCGCGTGCAAGACATTAATTTCATTGCGAGGCGCATTTTACAGCCGATGACGAGCAAGCGGGCGATTGGAAATCGCGCCTGAGAGGCGTGCCGCCGAACGTCCGCCTGCGCGGATGGGGTACGCAGCCCATCTATGGTTCTCGTCCGCCCAGGCGGACGCTCAGCCGAAGGTTTCTGAGGCGCGATTTCCAATCGCCCACATGGATCACGCCCAACAAGCTCGTCCCTATAATCCCCCTCATGCCCACCCAAAGCCCGCTCCGCTGGGGATTGCTCAGCACCGCCAACATCAACCAACCCGTCATCGCGGCCTTGCGCGCATCGCTGCGCAACAGCCTCGTCGCCATCGCCAGCCGCGATGAGGCAAAGGCCAAAGCCTACGCCGCGCAATGGCAAATCGAAAAAGCGTTTGGTAGCTACGAGGCCATGCTCGCCTCGCCCGATGTGGACGTGGTCTACATCTCGTTGCCCAACAGCCTGCACGCCGAGTGGGCCATCAAGGCCCTCAACGCGGGTAAGCATGTGCTGTGCGAGAAGCCACTCGCCAACACGGTTGAAGATGTAGATGCCATGTTCGCCGCCGCCCAGGCCAACAACAAGGTGCTGGCCGAGGCCTTCATGTATCGCCATCACCC
>JAYTNY010000449.1:0-4647 GCA_043748055.1 Roseobacter sp. | reverse complement strand
ATTTTGGGTTCGCTCCTGCGATTGATTGGTGTCAACAACCGAATCCTATCGGAGATGGCGAACCCTCATTCCCTGGCTGCTTTTTTAACTACTGAGTCTCACTTTCTCACGAAATATGGCATCGAATACGATGAACGCTATGCTTGGGACTAACATCATCTTTCCAACATGAGCGCAACCCCCTTTGCCGACCTGAACGCCCTGGCCACGCACCTGCGCACGGAATTGGCGACCAAGAAATTCGTTTTGCTCTACGCCTACAACGGCACGGGCAAGACGCGCCTGTCCACGGCCTTCAAAGACCTCGGCAAGAAAGGCGACGAGCGCGACACGCTCTACTTCAACGCCTTCACCGAAGACCTGTTCTCTTGGGATAACGACCTCGATAACGACCGGGAGCGGATACTCAAGATCAACAAGGATTCCCGATTCTTCGCCGGGCTGGGCGAGTTGGAAATGGACAATCGCAACGGCGTGCTGTTCCGAGGCGGTGCCGAAGAACGCATCCGTACCAAGTTGCTGAAAGACGGCCACATCGATACCGTGATCGGCTTGCCCGCGAACCTGTTCTACTCCACGGGCATTCCCGTCTGCATCCTCGTGCTCAAGAAGTGCAAGAAGCCCGACGACGTGCTCTTCATCAACGCTGCCGAGCACTTTGTGAAAGGCAAACGCCAGAACCAACTGACAGATGAGCACATCGCCAAGATCATCGATACCTATCAGTTCCGAAGGGAAGAGCAGCGTTATTCCATGCGCATCTCGATGGAGCGAATTGCCACGGAAGGCTATAACCTGAACATCTCGCGCTATATCAGCACTGCTCAAGACGAAGCAGAGATTGACCTAACAGCGACTCATGGCGAGTTGGTGGCAATCGAAGACGCCATCAAGACGGCGACAGCGAAACACAATGCGTTCCTGAAGGAGCTGGGCTTACCCGCGTTGCCATCAGCAGAGTGAGCAGCAGCAAAGGCGATCCGAATTTGCGCTGGGCATGGAATCGAGTGATAACAAAATGGCTCTGCTGTAAAATCAACATCATGACACGCACCCAAATCCAACTCCCCGACGAAGTGTATAGGCGGGCCAAGCGCCTAGCTGAGTTGCGCGAAATTTCGATGGCCGAGCTGGTTCGGCGCGGGCTGGAACTGATCTTGAGCCAATACCCGGAGCCAGCACAGGTGAAACGAGAATGGCAATTGCCTGCACCCCGCAACCTGGGCTGGCGTGGGCTAAGCCACGCCGAAGTTAAAGACTTGGCGCAGATGTCCGAGACTGAGGCCGCGCTCATCCAGCAAACCACTTGAACTTGAGCCACGAAGCGATGCAAAGCCTGGACACCCATATCCTGTTCTATGCGCTCAACGCGGATGCGCCGTTGCACATCAAAGCCGTAGCATTTTTGGAATCGCTTGCGCTCAGTGACGATGTAGCAATATGCGAGCTGATGCTGGCGGAGTTATATCGGCTATTACGCAATCCAGTGGTGCTCACGCGCCCACTCACTGCACGCGAGGCTGTTGAGGCCATCCAACACTTTAGACGACACCCACGTTGGAAGTTGATCGGCTTTCCTACGGAAAGCAATAGCCTGCACGATCAACTATGGCAATTGGCCGGTAAGCCCAATTTTGCTTATCGCCGTTTGTACGACGCTCGTTTGGCTTTGCTGCTGTTGCAGCATGGCATCAACGAATTTGCGACGGCGAACACCAAAGATTTTGCCGACCTGGGTTTCAGTCGGGTTTGGGATCCGTTGACAGGATAAGTAAGACCAAAACGATATGCTTCCCAGCTCAGAAACAGAAGCCCGCGCCCTGCCCATCACGCACCCCCTCGTACTCAGCCCACACGGGCGGCTGTTTGTGGAAGGTGATACCAACGACGACGAAGTGCAAACCGCGTTCGCCAAAGCCAACGCACCCGGGCTAATCGCCCTCGCCGCACAACGCCGCCCCAGCGCTGCGCTCACCGCCGAGCGTTCGTTCTGGCGCGAGTTTGCGCAAGCCTATTTGGCCGAACTGGCGCGCGCCATCCCCGATGCGGACGCGCAAACTGGCCTAGCCATGCCCGACGTGCCCATGCTGCCCGCGTTGGGCATGGACTACAGCCTGCGCATCCCGGCCATGCGCGGCGCAGAATATGCCACGCCTGATTTGTTCGAGGCACTGTGGCACGAGTTGCACGACCACGCCCAAGCCGAGGTGAAAAGCGCGGGTGGATTGCGCGCGTGGCTGGCCCACATCAACCCAGCGCTGCACCTGCTGGGCAAAGTCACCTTTCATTTGGCCGAGAACAAGCGCAGCCCCGAAACACCCTTCGCCTTCATGGCGACGTATACCCATCGCCTCTCGGCCCAAGAAAAGCCGGTGCATTTGCCGCTGGCGCGCGCACTGCAAGACTATGCGGGCGCAAAAAACCAAACGGCGTTGCGCTCTTTGCTGGCGCCGGTGCAAACCGCCGCCGAACACAGCGCCTGGATGCGCGAGATGCTCGACAGCCGCAGCGTGTTTGAGCCGCAAGCCTGGACACCGCCCGAAGCCTACGCCTTTCTGCGCGAGACGCCGACGCTGGAAGCCAGCGGGATTATTACCCGCATCCCCAACTGGTGGAAGAACGGGCAAGGGGCACGCCCGCAAGTGAGCGTGCGCGTGGGCGACCGCAAAGGCGCGGGCCTGAGCGCAGATAGCCTGCTCAGTTTTTCGGTAGGCATGACCCTGAACGGCGAGAAGTTGACCGAGGCCGAGTGGCGACTTTTAATGAACTCGCAGGGTGGGTTGGTGTCTTTGCGCGGGCAGTGGGTGGAGGTGGACCGCGACAAGCTGAAGGATGCGCTGGCGCATTGGCAGCGTGTGAGCAAAGGCGAGCTGGGCGAGGGCGTTGGATTTTTGCAGGCCATGCGCTTGCTGGCGGGTGTCACCACCGGTGCAGACTCATCCAGCCAACCCGATGCAGAGACCGCAAATTGGAGCGCAGTGTCGGCGGGCGATTGGTTGCGCGAGGCATTGGAGAACTTGCGCACGCCCGATGCCGCTGCCAGCTTTGACCCCAACGAAAACCTGAACGCCGTGTTGCGCCCTTACCAAGCCACCGGCGCAAAGTGGCTGTGGTTTTTGCAGCAGCTTGGCCTGGGTGCGTGCCTGGCCGACGACATGGGCTTGGGCAAGACCATTCAGGTGATTGCGTTGTTGCTGCAACTGAAGCGCGAGGCAAAGAAAAAAGATTTCCCGCCCACGTTGCTCATCGCACCCGCCTCGTTGTTGGCGAACTGGAAGAACGAGTTGACCCGCTTTGCCCCCAGCCTGCGCGCCGCGTTTCTGCATCCCTCCGAGAGTAACCCCAACGATTGGCGCGATGCCCAAACCGGGGCGAGTTTTGTGGCGGGCAACGATGTGGTGCTGAGTACTTACGGCCAAGCCATGCGGCTGGATTGGTTGCAGGCGCACACCTGGCGCTTAATCGTGTTAGACGAAGCGCAGGCGATTAAAAATCCCGGTGCCAAACAAACACGGGCGATTAAAAAGTTGAAGGCCCCGGCGCGAGTGGCACTGAGTGGCACGCCGGTGGAAAACCGGCTGGGCGATTTGTGGTCGTTGTATGACTTTTTGAACCCGGGTTTGCTGGGCAGCGCCACCGAGTTCTCCAAAGTGGTGAAGCGACTGCAAGAGACTGAGCCACCCAACTTTGCACCGTTGCGCCAGTTGGTGCGCCCGTATTTGTTGCGTCGCCTCAAGACCGACCGCAGCATCATCGCCGATCTGCCGGACAAGACCGAGCAGAACGCGTGGTGCGGGTTGAGCAAGAAACAAGCCGCGTTGTATCAACGCAGCGTGGACGAGTTGGCCGAGAAGTTGAACAGCGTGAGTGAGGGCGACAATGGCATTCAGCGGCGCGGCATGGTGCTGGCATTCTTGATGCGCTTCAAACAAATTTGCAACCACCCCAGCCAGTGGTTGGGCGATGGCGCGTATGACCCCGCCGACAGCGGCAAGTTTGAGCGCCTCACCGAGATTTGCGAGGAGATTGCCTCGCGCGGGGAGAAGGCATTGGTGTTCACGCAGTTCCGCGAGATGACCGAACCGTTGGCGCTGCATCTGCGCGGGGTGTTTGGCAAGCCGGGTTTAATTTTGCATGGCAGCACGGCCGTGAAAGACCGCCAAAAGCTGGTGGCCGATTTTCAGCGCGAGGACGGCCCGCCCTTTTTTGTGTTGTCGCTCAAAGCGGGCGGCACCGGGCTGACGTTGACCGCCGCCAGCCATGTCATTCACTTTGATCGGTGGTGGAACCCGGCGGTGGAGAACCAGGCGACCGACCGCGCGTTTCGGATTGGGCAAAAGCGGAATGTGTTGGTACACAAATTTGTGTGTCGCGGCACCATCGAGCAAAAAATTGATGCGCTGATCGGCGACAAAAAAGCATTAGCTGAATCGGTGTTGGGCGCGGAGGGCGGCCCCGAACTGCTGCTGACCGAGATGAACAACGCTGAACTGTTGCGTTTTGTCGGGCTTGATCTAAAGTCGGCGGCGTATTAGTAGAGACGCGATGCATCGCGTCTCTGCAATTTAATCCAGTATTCAATACAACCATGAGTTGGTATTCTTTTAAGCCCTATGTTTCGGTGGCCGAGCGCCGCCGCATTGGCGA
>JAYTNY010000448.1:0-6076 GCA_043748055.1 Roseobacter sp. | reverse complement strand
ATTTTGGGTTCGCTCCTGCGATTGATTGGTGTCAACAACCGAATCCTATCGGAGATGGCGAACCCTCATTCCCTGGCTGCTTTTTTAACTACTGAGTCTGTCACGCCATTCCGCAGGCACCCGAATAGGGCGGTTTAGCACAAAGTTAAAGCACACCTGCACCGTTTTGGCTTCGGCCACCAGCGCCCCATCTTTGGCCTGCGTCACTGTGTAGCTAAACTCATACGAGCTGTTGCCCACCCGGCTCACGACTAAATCAATGTTCAGCACATCCCGCAAACGAGCCGGGGCGCGATAGTCAATCTCGGCATGCGCCAGAATGGTGCTGCGCTCTGGCATGTCTAACGAGCGCATGCCGTTGGCTTGCATAAACGCCACCCGCGTCTCTTCAAGATACGTCATGTAAACGGCGTTGTTCACATGCCCATAGGCATCCATATCGCGGAAGCGGACAGCGAGGGTATGGCGAAACACAGTTGAGGGATGAAGGATGAAGGATGAAGGATGAGGGATGAGCATTTCCCTCATCCCTCATCCTTCATCCCTCAAATTACTTCTTCTTCACTTCCACCGAAATAATCGTGTCTGCTTTCTTGCTGCCATCTTCGGACGCAGCTTGCAGCGTCTTTACAATGTCCAGCCCCTGCGTAATTTGGCCGATGACGGAGAAGCGCTCGGCAAACATGGCGGTGGGCGTGTAGGTGAAGATGAACTGGGCATTGCTGCGCGTCCCATCCCCGAACAAAGCCAGCGTGCCGGGTTTGGCAAACGCGTCTGCCGGAGCCTTCTCCACGCTGCAATCGAAGCCGGGGTTGCCGCTCACGGTTGGGTTGCCGCTTAGCACCGCGCCAATCTGGTCATCGTTCAGCGCAACGGGGGCATTGTTAAAGTAGCCCTTCTGCGCCAGAAACAACGTCGCGTTCACGTTCAGCGGGGCCAGCTTGGGGTCTATCTCAGCCACAATGTCGCCCTTGCTGGTCTTGATCGTCATCACATACGTCGCACCTGCTTCCACCACGTTGTCGGGCTTAGCGAAGTTCACATCCGCGTTCTTGCCCACCGCGTCTTTCACACGCCGCTCGGCATACGTCTTGAACTGCGTGATGATCTCGGTGCCGGTCAGTGCATCGGGATTAATGGGGCGGCCATCCAAATACAACGACGGCGTGCCCTGAATCTTTAGAGCATCGCCGCTCTTCATGTCGCGTGCCACGCGGTCGGCCACGGCGGGGCTGGCTAAATCTGTCTCAAACTTTGCCACGTCCAGACCCAGGTCTTTGGCATAGGTCTTCAGCGTGTCCGTAATTTGCGCGATGGCAGTCTTCTCCCAGTCGGCTTGCTTCTCATACAGCGCATCGTGCATCTCCCAGAACTTGCCTTGCACGGCGGCAGCCTCTACGCCACGCGCAACTATGTTGGCTTTGTCGTGCAGCGCAACCAGCGGGTAGTGGCGGAAGATCAAGCGCACGGTGTCGCTCAGCGCGGCCATCGCAGTCTTGATGCCGGGGTGGGCGCGGGCGCAAGCCGGGCATTGCATATCGCCATATTCAATCAGCGTCACAATCGAATCGGCCTTGCCCAAAATGTGGTCGCCCTCTTGCACGTTGAGGGGGAACGGCGCGCACGCGGCTGGCTCTGGCACGGGCGTGGCAGTAGGTGCAAGGGTGGGGATGGCGACCGTCGCCGCCTCGGTCTTTTCAATGTCAATTCGAGCGATGGCATCACCGGGTGTGCCGGGGTTCTGTTCCGGGTCGCGTGGGGTAATCGCATCCAACACCGCTTGGCCCTCAATCACCTTGCCAAAAATGGTGTGCTTGCCGTCCAGGTAAGTGGGCGTGCCGTAGGTGATGAAGAACTGGCTGCCGTTGGTGTTGGGGCCAGCATTCGCCATCGCAATCACGCCCGGTGCCGCAAATGTAAAGCTGTTCTTCTCGTCCTCGAACTGGTAGCCCGGGCCGCCACCGCCCGTGCCGCTGGGGTCGCCGCCCTGGGCCATAAAGCCGGGCAACACACGGTGAAAGGTGACGCCATCGTAAAAGCCATTCTGCGCCAGATACACAAAGTTGTTCACTGTCTTGGGTGCGGCGCCGGGGTCTAGTTCCAGCTTAATCGAGCCGCCCTTCGCCATCACAATCGTGGCGATGTATTTCTTGGTTGGGTCAATGGTTACGGGTGGGGCTTCTTTCATTGCGCCGTTGCGCTCGGCGGGAGCCATGGCGGCGAACTTGCGGTCGCCGCTGGCGGCTGCGGCGTTGGTCGTCGTGGTTTCACCGGCTGCTTTGGCGGATCGGGCCTCGGCGGTGGCCGTGCCGGGCGCGTTCGTGGTGGCGGTGGCAATTACGTCTGCTGCCGTCGGCGCAGGGCCGTAGGGCGTAGCCGTCGGAACCTGCGCGGGCGTGGCGCCGCACGCAGACAAAAAGAGAGCGGCTGTCAATGTGATGGCAGCCGCTCTGGCGCTCCAGATGTTTGGTGTCGCTTTTGTGCGGTGCGCATGATGTGTGTTATCGGGCACGAGGGTCTTCATCTCAATATCCTCCAGGTTCAACTAGTGCAAAAACTTGAGGTGGATGCTACCGTCAAGGTGACATCCACCTCAGTTTGAAAGTACGAATAAATTCGCGCGGCATTATAACCAGCGCATCATTTGCCCCTGGTGTGCGCAAGGTGATTGGCGTCTGAGCGTGCGCAAAAACTCACTAGTCATTTCGCAGTAATCCACATACAATCCACAACTCAGGCGTTACTGCTCAACAGGCATACGCTTAGCGCAGGCAAAAGCCGCAGCTAAATTGCAACAAATTCAACAAAACAAGTTCCAAACTGGACAGAGGTGAATATATGAAGCTAGACAACAGTCTAACAAGCCCCATCACAAAAACCACCAGAAAACGCTCGTTGCTTGCAGCGTTTGGTTTGGCGGCTAGCTTGCTGGTGAGTGCACTTGCGCCCGCCATGCCTGCCCAAGCAGCAACATCGGCTGCGCCTGCAAACGCACCTGCGGCGTATACCTGTCTCTACTACACCGTTAAACGTGGCGACCAACTGTTGCGCATTGCCATTCGCTATGGCACCACCACCGAAATTTTGATGCGCGTCAACGGCATGCGCAGCAACCGCGTCTACATCGGCCAGCGCTTGTGCATTCCGCGCGCGACGCCCCCACCCGGCCCCAAGCCACCCCCAGGCCCCGGCCCACAACCCGGCAGCGGCCCTTGGTACGGCGAGTACTGGAACAACACCGCGCAGTCCGGTGCACCGTCGTTGGTGCGCAACGATGTGGCCCTCAACTTCAATTGGGGCTACAGCACGCCCGATGCCTCGCGCGTCTTTGCCGATAACTTCTCGGCCCGCTGGACGCGCACGTTCACCTCCAACGGTGGGGTGTATCGTTTCACTGTGACCCATGACGATGGCGTGCGTCTTTACGTGGATGGCAACCTGGTGCTGAACCAATATGACTTCGTGGGCAACGCCACCAACACGGTGGATGTTGCTGTTGCGGCTGGCTCCAGAGTCATTCGGCTGGACTATGTTGAGAAGAGCGGCATCGCGCTGGTTCGCCTCAATTACTACCCAGTGACCGCGCCCCTTCCACCCGCGCCGCCCGTCGGTGGAGCCTGGCGTGCGGATTTCTACAACAACCGCGATCTGGCCGGTGCGCCGGTTTATGTTGCCAGTTACAACGCGCTCAACTTCTCGTGGGGCACCAGTTCGCCCGGCGGCTCGGTGCCTGCCGATAACTGGAGCGCTCGCTTCACCCAGTTGCGCACATTTAACGCAGGCACCTATCGCTTTATCGCCTCCAGCGATGATGGCGTGCGGGTTTATGTGGATGACGTACTCGTCGTCAACAACTGGCGCGAGCAGTCTTACGCCACCGCCTCTGGCGACATTACCCTGAGCGCAGGCAACCACTACATCCGCGTGGATTACTTTGATGCGGGCGCACAAGCGGCGCTCAGCCTTTACATCGATCAGCGGTAGATAACCGCTCCAACTCCGCAAAAAACAAACCAGGTTTCTTGAAGAAACCTGGTTTGTTTTTTGTTACGGCAGCCACGCCATCCGGTCATTCTGCCAACTGCTGTGGTTCGGCCCCAGGTCAATCAACTTCTGCGCATTGCTGCCATCCGCGCTCATCACATAAATGGCCCAACTGCCCTCGCGGTTGCTGGCAAAAGCAATGCGCGCGCCATCCGGCGAAAATGTGGGCGAGCCTGCATCCCCACCGCTGGTGAGCTGAAAGAACTGGTTGCTGAGGTTGACCCGATAGATGGCCCACGCCCCGCTGTAGTTGCTGGCATACACCAACTCGTTGCCGCTGGGTGACCACTGCATGTTGATGTCGTTCGCTGAGCTGGTCAGTTGCGTGATTTCGCTCGGCGCATCCGGGTTGATGAGTTGGATGCCGCAACGCTCCGGGCAACCCTGGAACGCGATGCGCCCACTCGGCCCCCACACCGGCCAGGTGCCTTTGGTAATGCTGATGGGTGCTGTCGCCCCATCCACCCGTGCCACATAGATATACGGGCTGCCGTTGTCATACAGCACATACGCCACCCGCGCGCCATCTGGCGAGATGCTGGGCCACAGCCCGCCCACGCTTGCCAGCGCGCCAATACTGCCATTGGCATTCACGCCGTAAATGGCCCCGCCGCCATTCACCGCCGCCAGGCCCAAGCTGGGTTGGTAGGCGGGTTGGGTAGACCCGCCCAATACGCTGAGGCTGTTGTTGGCGCTGTTAAAAAAGCGCAGTTGGTTCGTGCCTGTGCCCGCATCAAACGCGGTGTAAATCAGTTTGCCGCTCATACCCGCTACGTTAAACGCCGAGCCGGGCACGCTGGTGCCGCTGATGACGCCTGCTGGGTTGAGCAAACATTGCGCCCGCGCGTCGTTGCGTTTGGTTTCCAGCTTGGCGCTGTTGCCACCCGTCAAACTGATGGCGCTTGTGTAAAAAATCTCGGCCTGACAAAATTTCTGTGTAGCCGAATAAGCCTCGCCCGCTTGCAGATTGGCTTCATAAAGTTTCTCGCCCACATCGCGGTAGCCGGACCTCAGCTTGCCCAACAACGCAATCGTCGTCTCCCAATCCGCGCCAAAATAGCTGAGGGCGGTTTGATAGTTGATGGCCGCCTGCCGTTCGCCTGACAGCGCACCACTCAGTGGCTGAATCGCCTCGGCCTGATCCAAATCGTAGATGCCGGACTCGATCTGGCTGCCGTCTGCCGTGCGCAACCGCGCCAGCCCGCGCGTGGTGAGCGCCAAATAGCGCGCATCCTGCGCATCAACATTTTGCTCGTTGGGGTATTCGGCGCTGAGTTGATCAGTGAAGGCGATGACGCCGTCCCAGTCCTCACTCGTCACCGCCTGCTGAATGAGCCGCAGCAATTCGTTTTTGTCGGTGGCGATGGGGCGGGGTGTGGCAGTGGGTGGCGCGGCGGTGGGGGTTTGCACAAAACGCGCTGTCGCCACCAAATTTATCGCAGCCAAATTGTCCGGTTGCAGTTTTACAACCTCAGCGCAATGCGCCTCGGCCAGCACGGCATTGCCTTTGCGCAGCGTCTCAATGCACTTCTCGTATTGTTCAACTAGGTATGCACGTACAGTAGCCTCGCCGTGCACGCGTTGTTCGCTCTGCCCCGTGCGCGCGCCCATAAAGCCCGCGCCCGCAATCATGCCCGCCATCAGCAAACCAAACAAAAGCAATGCCCCCAGTGATCTGAGGACATTGCTTGCTTTGCGAGGGCTTTTGTTGGCTTGTATCGAATTTGAGCGGGGTGATTTCGGATCAACAGTGTTCACGCGCTTGTCTACCGGATTGGGCATAGTGAATAGTCTCTAACTGAAGGCGCGAATTATAGGCGGCGAGATATTTTTAACTGCATATCTCCTCGCTATAATTCGTGCATCTGGGCCTATAGCTCAATGGCAGAGCAAGGCGCTCATAACGCCAGGGTTCTAGGTTCGAATCCTAGTAGGCCCATGATGAACACAGCAGACCCCGACCGTCAGCATGACGGTCGGGGTCTGCGCTTTTCTTAATCCCGTTTGTAACGGCGTTTGCTCCTAAAATGCT
>JAYTNY010000447.1:0-9776 GCA_043748055.1 Roseobacter sp. | reverse complement strand
GTCTCTACGAGATAATCAATAACGATGCGAGTAACGATGCTCTCGAAGGCGCTGGTGATGGGCGCATACCAACGCAAATGCGAATTGATCGCGGCGCATTCGGATATTGAACTGACGGTGTTGGTGCCGCCAATGTGGGGTGGACACACGCTAGAACGGGCACATACGAAGGATTATGAACTGCGTGAAATTCCCGTTCGCTTTAGCAGCCATTTTCATCTGCATCATTACCCCACGCTGAAGGCGGAATTAGCACGGGCCAAGCCCGATGTTTTTCATGTAGATGAAGAGCCGTATAACCTGGCGACGTGGTTAGCAATTCACTCCCTCCCCCGTAAGAACGGGAGAGGGTCGGGGTGGGGGCAAACCCTTTTCTTCAGTTGGCAAAATATTTTGCGGGCCTACCCCCCGCCGTTTAGTTGGATGGAGCACGCAGTGTTGCAGCAGGCGGATGCCGCGATTGTGGGCAATGGCGAAGCCGAGCAAGTGTGGCGGGCGAAGGGCTTTGCAAAGCCCATTCACGTTATCCCGCAGTTTGGGGTGGATGAGTCCGTGTTTAATCCGAAACCAAAATCGAAAATCGAAAATCGAAAATTCACAATTGGCTACCTGGGCCGCCTGGTGAAAGAGAAGGGCGTTGCGTTGGCGATTGAGGCTCTGCCAGATTTACCAGAGGCGCGCTTGCTGATTGTTGGCGATGGGCCGATGAAACCTAGGTTGAGCGATTTTGCGCGCAGCCTTGAAGTCTCAGATCGGGTTGAATTTCGCCCGCAAGTCCCATCCACCCAGATGCCCGCGCTGTATGGCGAGCTGGATGCGCTGGTGCTGCCCTCGCTGACGCAACCCAACTGGAAGGAGCAATTTGGCCGCGTGTTGATTGAGGCGATGGCCTGCGGCGTGCCTGTGGTCGGCTCTACGTGCGGCGAGATTCCGAATGTGATTGGGGATGCGGGCTTGATCTTTGCTGAAGGCGATGACGATGCCCTGTTGCAACAGTTACGCAAACTCCGTCAACAACCCAACCTGCGAGAAGAGCTTGCGCAACGGGGCCGCGCGCGCGTGTTGCAAAACTTTACGATGCAACACGTGGCCGATGAAACCGTCGCGGTGTATCGACAATTGACCGAATAGCGGCACACCAGCATTAATCAGGGCCTATGTTTAGCATTCGAAAGAAAATGCACGCGCAGTCGAAGGACAGGATGCATTACGTTGTTTTTGCTGCTGCGTAACGTCCGTTACTCATACCGCAACGCCTCTGCCGGGAAGATGCGCGAGGCTTGCACAGCGGGCACAATCGTCGTGAGCAGCGAGAAGCCGTAGGCCAGCAACAGGATGAACCCGATTTGCAACCACGGCAGGCCGAACTGCGTTTGCGGCGCAAGCTCCATCAAAAATGTGCGCACAATGTATTGCCCTATCAGCAAACCCGTGCCCGCCCCAATCAACAAACCGGCCACAGCGATAAAGCTGGCCTCTAGCACCAACGCAAACGCCACCATGTTGGCCTGGAAGCCAATGGCGCGCAGCACACCAATCTGTTGACGCCGTTCTACCACCGTGCGCGTGCTGATGACGCCCAGCGCCGCAATGCCCACCAGCAAGCCCAGCGCCATAAAGCCCTGGAACAAACGCAAAATGCCGCGCGTGATGTTTTGGCCGATGGCAAAACTCTCGGCCATCACCGTCACATCTAGGCCGTTGGGCAAGAAGGCGCGCTCTACTTCTTGGGCCACCAACTTCACTTCGGCCGCGTCCGAACCGGCGCGGGTTTTGATGTAGAACGTCTCGGGGTAAGTGGCCTCTCCGCGCACCGTCGCCAGCCCAGCCAGGTTCATCTGGAGTTCCTGGCCGGCCAACGTGTTTTCCTCGGCCAGCACGCCGATGATTTGCACGGGATGTGTGACCGATGGATTCAGGCTGTTGCGCAGGTCGATCATCGTGACGGGCATTTGAGAATCGGCCAGCGTAAAGCCGCGCAGCCGCAACCCACGGCCAAAGCGCCCGCGCTGCGTGCCGTTGTCACTCGTCGCACCCACCGTCACCTCATCCGATGAGACGCTTTTGGTGATGTTCTGACCCAACACCGAAGCGGTGATGACTTGCGCGGGTTGGGCCTGCGCTAACAGATCGGGCGTAACGATGGCGACATCGTTGCGTTCGCGCAGGGCGCGCCACACGGCGGCGTCATCGGCATAACCAGGGGCGCGCAAGGCGAACTTGTAGACCTGCTCGGCTTGTTGCAAGTAACCGGCATCTACGCCAGATACATCCACGCGCGACCAATCGTTGGCCGGTTGCGCGGCTTGGCGGGCGCTTACTTCGTTGTTGTGGACACCGCCCACCACAGCCACATCGGCCAGCTTGGGGTACTCAGTCACTTGGCGCGGAATCTCGCGCTGCAAATCTTGCAGCGGGCTAAAGAAGCTGAGCAAAGTATTGGAGGTTGAAATCTCAAAGCCTGCGCTGCTCTTGCTATCTAACGTGATGAGGGTTTGCGTGGCTTGAATGACTACCGACATGATGACGACGGTGGCGATGATCATAGCGAACATCGTCATGGCCATGCTGGTGCGGAAGCGCGCTGACAGCGGATAGGCAATAGCGGTCTTTAGCACCGGTGCCACCGAGCGCATGCCGCCGAAGATGCGGCTGAATAAACCGGCCAGAACATCGGCATTGTTCATGATGACGAGAATGGCCCCGATGATGAGCAGCGGCCCACTAAGCGCCAGCGAAGCTAGCACCCAAACTTGGTCGGCTGCTAACACTTGCAGGCCGGTGCGCCCAATCAGTTGGTTCCACGGCGCCCCCCAAATTACCAGCAGGCCGAGGCCAACAAGTGAGTAAACGACGCGGCGCACGTTCTCGGCGCGCCAGGCCGTGCGCTCCAGCACGCGTTCCAGCAAGGTCATTAGGCCCATCAGCACCAACGTGCCGCCAATTTGCCACAGCGTAACTATGTTGAGCTGCGATGCGCGGAACAACACGCCCGCACCCGCTGCCAGCAACAGCGGGCCAACCAACCAGCGTGTAATCTTGCTGAGCAGGCTGCGGCGTTTGGCGTTGGCTTCTTCGGGCAAGTTTCGGATGGCGCTGACGATGTTGAGACGGCTAACCCGCCACGACGACCACGCCACGATGAGATACGTGAATAACACACCCAGGCAATAGCCCACCAGAATAGACGCAGGCGCGACGTGAAACTGAAACTGCAAAACATTGATGTTGCTGTCAAAGCGCCCGGCCACGCTGTTCACCAAGTTGCCCAGGAAACCGATCATGGCATACGAGACGGCCACGCCCAGCGCTACGCCGATGGCTGCGGCCAGCAAGTCATACACCACGCCCTCGGTCACAAACATTTGCACCAGGTGGCTGCGCTGCACGCCGATGGCACGGGCGATGCCCATCTCGGTGCGGCGCTCGGCGGCCAGCATGACAAAGATTAAGAAGATGAGCATGATGGCTGCCAAAATAGAGAAGATGCCAAACAGCGTAAACACCGAAGTAAACACGCCGCCCGCCGCGTTAGCGACGGTGACGACCAACGATTTACTCAACTGATCAATCAGATCAAACGCGTTGAGTTGGCCGAAGGCGGTGCGCAACTCGGCATCGTCCTGGGCAGGCAACGATTCGCGGCTCAGCAGCCACGTGCGAAAGCTGGGGTCGGCCAGCATGCTGCGCAAGGCAGGGCTGATGTCGGGCTGCTCCAACTCAGCGGGCAGCGCCCGCAGCTTGTCGTTGAGCGCCCCGATGGGCGTGATGCTTTGCAACAAGTTAGCCAGCCAGGGTGGCGGGCCGTTGTTGGGGTTGCCGTCAAAATCGGTTTGAGCAGCCTGGGCCGCAGCGGTGTTGATGGCCGACTTGACAGCCGGGCGGCGCAAAATGGCGACAACGGCTTTGAGCGCAGTCTCGTCCATCGCCAGCACGCGCAGCTTCTCGCTCACCGCGTCGGTGTGCTGCAAGCCTTGTAACGCGTCGCCCTGGTTCGAGACCAACACAGCGTTGACCTTGCCGTTCATGAAAAACAACTTCTGGGCCTCGCTCAGTTGCAGCATGACGACGGGCAACACCGCGCCCACCGGGCCAGCCTCCTCCACAATGGCCCGCACCCGCACAGGGATGGGGATAGGGCCGACGAAGATTTCCAACACATCGCCAGGTTGCGCATTCAAGCGCTGCGCCCCTAGCCGGTTCAAGTACACATCGCCCTGGCGCAGTTGCAGGCCAAGCGGTTCAAGTACGCCATCTATTTGGCGGCCCAACGTGTTGAGGTTGAGCGAGGTGAGCAAGCCTTGCGTGGCCGAGAGAATCTGACTGGTGTCCAACCCCAACGTGTTGCTCAGCACCGCCGCTGGTTGCACGTTGGTGGTGTCGGTAATGCCGATTTGTTGCGCCACCGCGCGCAACGTCTCAGTCGTAATGCCCAGCGAGGACAGCGTGACGGTTTGGATGCCTTGGGCGGCCAGCGGGGCCGTGTCTATGCCCAAGGATTGCAGCGTTTGGGTTGAAACGCTCAAGGCGGTGAGGTCAAAACCCTGCCCAGTGACGCCGGTTAGCGCTGCGCCCACGCCTGCGGCCAACAACAACGCATCGGCAGCGGTGCCTTGCAGGCCGGCCCCTTGCAACAGGCCTTGCGCGCTGCTAAACACATTGTTGGCTTGCAGAAAGATATTGCCCACACCGGGCTTGAGCGCATTCATGGTCACGCGTTCGCCTTGCAGCGTGGTGATGCCGAACTGCTGGTCGTAGTCTTGATCTACGGCAAACACAAAGCCCAGCGGCTCGCCCTGCCCGGTGTTGGCGTTACGGATGATGGTGGGGAAAAGCACTGCACCGGCCACGCCATCCACCAATGGCTCTTTCAGGGCTGCCTCGCGCAGTTGGGCATAGCGCTGCATGCTGATGCCCGGCAGGCCGCCATTCAACACTGCCAGTGTGCTGGTTAAGCCGCCGGCGGTGAGGTTTTGCAGTTGTTGTTGCGGGGTGGCGGAATCAGTTTGAGTTTGCGTGCTGCTGGCGTTGACGAGCGAGGACAGCAGCGGCGGGGCGATGATCTCGTCCACCTCGCCATATGCAGCAACAGCTTGGCTCTGCACAGAAAAACTCAGCGTGTCGCCGATGCTGAGCGCACTGACGATGATGAGCGTGCTGAGCGTGAGGCCGATGACGATGAGCGCCGATTGCGCCGGGCGGCGTGGGATGTTGCGCAAGCCAATCTTGGCTAGCACTGGGCGGGCCGCGCCTTGCAACAACAGAAACGCCAGGATGGCCGCGACGATGGCGACCAGGCCGATGATGGCATACGTTAAAAAGTTATTCATTGACATTTCGCGAGAGCAGACAAACTACGCTTGCTTAGCATCCTGAGCGCAGTCGAAGGATGCGGACTATGACGGAGTAAGTCTGCCCAGCTCGACCAAGAGCACATTCTTCGACTGCGCTCAGAATGCTTTGCTGCGTGTGATGGCGAACTCCACCATCACGCTACATTACGATTTCCCCATCCCGCATGCGCACCACGCGGTTGCATTGCTCGCCAATGTGCGCGTCGTGAGTGACGATGATGAAAGTCTGGCCTTGCTCACGGTTGAGCCTGCGCATCAGGTCTACGATGTCGAGGGCGGTCTGGCTGTCCAGGTTGCCGGTGGGTTCATCGGCCCAGACTATGGCGGGGTTGTTAACCAGCGCACGAGCGATGGTGACGCGCTGGCGTTGCCCACCCGAAAGCTCGGCGGGGCGATGCTGTTTGCGATCCCCTAGCCCCACCTGCTCCAGCGCGTCGTTGGCGCGTTTACGGGCGTCGGCGGGGCGCACGCCGCTGACCAGCAACGGCAGCTCCACGTTTTCCACAGCCGTAATCACCGGCAGCAAGTTGTAGGTTTGGAAGATAAAGCCCATGCGCTGTGCGCGATACGTCGTGCGTGTGCGGTCATTCATCTTGCGCAGGCTGGTGCCTTCAATGCTGATTTCGCCGTCGTCGAATTCGTCTAAACCAGAGAGGCAGTTGAGCAGGGTGGTTTTACCGCAGCCGGATGGCCCCATCACAGCCACCATCTCACCGGTGCCGACTTCCAGGCTTATGCCACGCAGGGCATGGACTTCGATCTCGCCATTGCGAAAGGTTTTGTGAATATGCTGCGCCGTAACGATGGGACTAACTGAACTGCCAGGGGTGATAGATTGAGCCATAGGCCTCCAATATTCAAATCAAGTACCGAACCAATATTGCTTTTACGCTCGGCTGCATCGTGAAGTTGCAACATCTTACATCGGCCTTGAGCTGATTACAGAGGCTTTAGCGCTTGCGCTAGCGCCACCCGAAAGGGAGTCATGGTGTCCTCGCCTTCACGCCCGTAGTAAATGTGGTTGGTCAGGCAAGCGAACGTTAACTCGCGTTCTGGGTCTACCCACAGCGATGTGCCCGTGAAGCCCAGATGCCCAAACGCACTTGGGCTCAATGCGTGGCTCATGGCGCGCGGGTTGGGCGACCACAGCGCAAAACCGATGCCGCGCCGCACATCGCCATCTTGGGCTTGTAGGCGGGTCATCTCGCGCAAGGTGGCTTGCTGCAGCAGCGGTTCGTTGGTTGTGCCCGCCAACGCCGTGCGCAATGCCTCGCCAAACACGGCCACATCTCGCGCAGCGCCAAACAAACCGGCGTGCCCGGCCACGCCATTTAGCGCGAAGGCGTTTTCGTCATGCACCTCGCCGCACATGCGGCGGCCCTGGTGGGCATAGAACTCCGTCGGCGCAGCGTCATCGCAGGGGATGGGGCTGTAGCCGATGGACGCCAACGCCAACGGCTGGGTGATGCGTTCGCGCATGGCGGCATCTAATGACAGTTCCGAGAGTTGCTCTATCGCCAGCCCAATCAAAATTAAGCCTACATCGCTGTAGACCACGCGCGCACCCGTGGGATATGCGAAGGCCGTTTGCAAGGTCATCTCGCGCAGCCGCAGTTGAATATCTGAGTTGAGCGCGCCTTCCGCTTGCAAGCCCAGCCCCACTTTCCACAACGGCAACCAGGCGGGCAAGCCGGATGTGTGTGAGAGCAGATGGCGAAAGGCGACGCGGCTGGCATCGGCAGTGTCGTTGGTTGGCGGCACAATGGCAATGGTGCTGCCATTGCCCAACGGGTCGGGTTGGGGTTGGATGGGGCGCGCACCGGTGAAAGCGGGCAGCACCTCGCACATGGGCTGATCAAGGCTCGTGCGTCCCTCTTCAACCAAGCGCATGAACGTGGCGACGGTGAAGAGTTTGGAGACGGATGCGAGATCGAAGCGGGTGTTGTGGGTGATGGGTTGCGCGGGGGATTCGGGGTCGGGGTAACCCACATTGCGCTCGTAGATGATTTGGCCGCGCTGGTAGATGACGAGTTGGGCAGCGGGGAAGGCGATGTTGAGCGAGGATTGTAGGAGCGCGTCTAGGTTGGAGAAGTCCATCATCGTATTGCGCGAGGTGCGTGGCACTGGCGATAGAAATCGCTGAAGTGCCACGCACCTGAGTTACATCAAACCATGCTTGGCAGCGTTGACGCGTTGCACCGCAGCTGAGATGCGTTCATGCGAGATGTCGCCACGCTCCACCCATGCGCACATCTCGGCATGGGCCTGGCGATGCAGCGCATCACTACTATTGAACAGCAACACATCGGCACCGGCCTGCAATGCAGTGGCAGATGCAATCGGCACGGGGTAGCCGTTGGCAGACAACGCGCCCATCTCCAAAGAATCGGTGAACAACAAGCCTGGATAGCAGAGTTCGGCGCGCAACAACGTCGTCATCACGTTGGGTGAGAGCGTGGCGGGCAGACCCGAAGGCTCGATTTCGGGAAAGGCTACATGCGCCGACATGATGCCGCCCACGCCCGCAGCAATCGCGGCTTTGAACGGCTCAAACTCGACTTCGTTCAGCCGTGCGCGGGCGTGCGGCACAACGGGGAGGCCAATGTGCGAATCTACAGCCACATCGCCATGCCCAGGGAAGTGCTTGCCCACGCACAGAATGCCTGCGCCTTGCATCGTCTCGATGAACGCCACGCCACACGCGGCCACCAAACTTGCATCATCCCCAAACGAGCGGTCGCCAATGACCGGGTTGTTCGGGTTGTTGTTCACATCGAGAACAGGAGCCAGTTCAACATTGATGCCAACGTCGCGCATCTCGTGCGCCATCGCCAGTGCGTTCTGTTTTACGGCTGCGATGCCGCTTACGGCCACGTCGCGTGCGCTGGGGAATTCAGTGAAGCCGTGCTCGGCGCGCAACCGCGCCACGCGCCCACCTTCTTGGTCTATGCAAATCAACAGCGGCGGCAAGCCTGCATCGTGCGCAACCTGCTGCGCATCGGCAATAAGCTGGTGCAGTTGCGTTGGCGATTGCACATTGCGCTGAAACAGCACCAGCCCACCCAGCCTCAAATCGGTGATGAGCGCGCGCAATGTCTGCGTCATCGCCACGCCATCAAACCCAACCACCATGAGTTGGCCGAGGGTTGTTGCCACTTTTGCGATCATTGTGAATCCTAGCTAATCTAGCATGAAGCATCCTGAGCGGAGAGACGGCTTGGCCACTACGCTGAACTTCATGATGAACTGCCAACTCGCAGTCGAAGGACGCGCACACTGATGAGTTTGGCAATCGAACTCCATCATAGGCCGCGTCCTTCGACTGCGCGCGCAGTTTGATTTGAGAATCATCCTAGAAACCAAGCACGCTTCGCTCAGGATGCTTCTCGCTAGCGGTTCAGTCGCTACTTGATCTCGTACTTCTCCGCCAACATCGGCT
This sequence comes from Roseobacter sp., assembly GCA_043748055.1. Taxonomy (GTDB): domain Bacteria; phylum Chloroflexota; class Anaerolineae; order J036; family Brachytrichaceae; genus JANMVQ01. Next base: position 983 of record JAYTNY010000447.1, on the reverse strand, counting down.
CGTATTTGCCATCCGCCCACATGTAGAAGAACAGCGGCGGGAATTGCAACGGCTCCATCATGCTGCCCAGGTCGGTGTAGTCATCACTGAACTTGTTGTAGTTGCCCTTGGGCGGCTGCACAAACGGATACGACGACTTGAACTCTTTCACATCGCCGATGGGTTTCAGCCCACCTTCGATAAACTGATGAAAGACGTAGTTGTCGCCCTGATTATTCAGATACAACTTGTCGTCCAACGGCAGCCAACCGGTGACGCGGGTCTTGCCGTCAATGGGATCGGTGGCGTAGCGCTCGAACAAGGCCAACACCGGCAACTGGCTGTTGACGATGTAAGCCAGATTGGCGATGGCCTTCTGCTGCGGCTCTTTCTCAAAGCCGGTGCTGGCTGCCGCAATCAAATCACGGTAGTTCACCTCTTTGCCGTCCAGGTCTTTTTGCATCACCGGGAAGTTGTAGCCTTTTGAGCTGCCCTCAACATCTGGGCTGCTATAGGCCTTACCCATGTAGTAATCGAACGAGGCGACCGGGTGTGGGTAGTTGTAGCGGATGGACAAATCCATCAGCAATTGGTACTTGGCATCTTTGCGTAGCGGGCCGCGCTCGGATGAGGGGTAGCCGCGCACGGTCACTTTGATGCCGAACTTGGTCAATTGGGCGGCGGCGTTCTCTGCCGAGCCAAACCAATCCGAGAAGTCCGACGGCACAGAGAGTTCAAGCTCCAGCTTCTTGCCGGATGCATCGGCGAAAATGCCATCCCCACCCTTCTTATAGCCTACGCTGTTGAGCAGTTCTTCGGCCTTCTTCAAATCTTTGTTGTAGGGGTTTAGCTTGGCGATCTCGTCTTTGCTCAACCACTGCTCGACGGCCAGATCGGTGACACCGGCCATGAACTTCATCGGCTTGCCCGCGATGCCCAGCGCAACCTCGGCGTTCTCGGCGCGGTCAATCACATAAGCAAAGGCTTGGCGCACTTCCACTTTG
>JAYTNY010000446.1:0-6316 GCA_043748055.1 Roseobacter sp. | reverse complement strand
TCTTAACAAAGCGCATGGCTTCCCTCACAAGTCGCGTCAAGACCCCGGAGGTTATGCTCGGTTTCAACTTCAACGCTGGGCGTTGCGCACGCAAAGAGCGCCATCAACACCAACCCCAACAAGCCGTATGCGACGACTAAAACGCGGTAACTGCTGAGCGGCGATGCACCCGCGTTTTGCAGCAGTTGCGCCGCGCCTCCACCTGCCAGCGCACCTGCCGCAGTGGCGAAAGAAGCCGCCAGGTTGTACCAGGCAAATGTTTGGGTGCGTTTCTCGTTTGGCAGCAGTTGCGTTAGAGCGGCTTGCTCGATGGCCAAGAACGGGCCGACCTCTTTGCCGCTGGGGCTGATGACGCCGATGATGGCGGCGATGAGCAGCACGATGTAGTTGTCGGTGATGGCAAACGCAACGCCGGCCAACACCATCAGTACCGCGCCTGCCAGCAACATGCGCTTGCGGCCAATGCGGTCGGCATTTGTCGTAATCCACAGAGAGATGACGGCATCGCCCGCGAGGGTGAGCGAGAACAACAGGCCAATTTGCGGCTCAGTAAGGCCAAGCTGTGCCAAATACAGCGCCAGCACCACCGAGAGCAAACCATAGGCGAACATGCGGACGATGCGGGTGGCAAAGAGTAATCTCATCTGTTACAGCGCTTTTGCCTCATCCTCGCGCAGATGGCAGTGTTTGTATTTTTTGCCGCTGCCGCACCAACAGAGATCATTGCGTCCAGGCTTCTTCTCGGCTACATAGGGTGTTGGGTTTGCGCGAGAAGGCAGGTTGGGGATTAGGTGTCGCAATTTGTCCAACAAGTCTTTTCTGTCCGCCACTGAGAACTCGTCATCCTCGTCGTCACCTTCATCTGTAGTATCGGGCCGATCAGGTCGGTGAACTGCATTCAACAAACTCAACTCATGTTTCTTCAGCCAATCCTGGTCAAAAGTCCAGCGAGTAGGCTCATAAGGTTTGTCCAATTCGCGTAGCGATGTTTCATCCACGATCGATTCATCCACTAACCCCAGATCAAAGGCCTCGCGCATCAGCGGCAATGCGGATTGATCTCGTAGTGTGAGGAGATTGCCAATAATCAAGCTCACGTAAGGGATGTCGTCGTCGCCCTCGCGACGCGACACATGGCCCGCCAGTCGCTCTCGCAATATTCCCGCAATTTCTGCCTGCAATTCTGAGGAGCCATCTGCTGCGGCAATGGCGGCCTCGAACACGCTGGTCAGTTGATACCCGCTTACATTGCCTTCATGAATAAGGCTGAGCAGCGCTCGAACCGTTTTCTCGCCAAATGCTTGCAAATAGCATGTCAGAAAATCCAGAAAGTCTTCATCTATGCGCCGAAAGATGTCCACCATTTGCGGCACAGCCTCATCGGCTTCGTCTACGCCGTTCAGCTTCAAGTTCGTCAGCAGTTGTGCTGCAAAATCGCTGACATAAGTGACCTCTGTGTCATCCCGCAACGCCTGTATCAAAGGCGGCACAGCCTCGGCCCCACGATTCAGAATCTCGTGCAGCAACGCATCATCGGGATGCTTCATGCTCTGGGCCATTGCTGCAACCAACGCAGTTGTGGTCATCCCTGCATACGCCTGGGTGTCGGTGCTTTTATACGCCGCGTATATCTCATCAAACACAACTTGATCCATGCTGCCGTCGTTAATGAAGCGCCTCGCCCGCATGAGCGCTTGTTGGGCAAAGTAACGCGCCTCGGCCACCCGGCCTCGTTGGCGATAGATTTCGGCCAGGCCTTCGAAGCCACGGTGAAAATCGGGTTCGGCCACCATGCAAGCCTTGAACTTTTGCTCGGCCTCGGCTAACTGGTTGGCGCGCAGCAGCGCGTTGGCTTCGTTTAGCCAATCGTCGCTGTCTTCTTGATTGGGCTTGAGGTTCGGAAATTCTTTCTGAATGCGTTCGATAAAAGTGAGCAGCATGTTGTCCATTATTTACTTGTTCTCCCACTTCGCCATCAGCTCCCAAAAGTCGCTTTCGAACTGGCTCTTGCCTTCCTCTTTGGGCAGCACCTTAAACACGGCGCGGTAAATAAGCGTGAACGCCAACCCAAACGCTACCAGGCTAGCGATGGTGAATGCCACGCGGGTGATACCGTTCACTTGCGCCACCTGCTGGTTAAACAGCGTCTCGCCAAACTTGGCCGTGACGATGTTTAGGTTTAAGAAAAAATTGACGATGGCGGCTATAACGTTGTAACCTGCAATAAGACCGGTGCCAAGAAACAGGCTTTGGCGCGCGCCGGGTTGCGCCAGCAGTATGCCCAGCTTGCCTTGCTTCTCCGGCGTATCGGCCTGAAAAACTTGGCTGGCAAAGAACTGCATCATCGGCTTGCCAATCAGCATGGAGCCGAGAAACACCACCGTAGCCACAACCAGCGCGGCAGTGTCTTTGGCCGCAAAGCGCACGCCATCCACCTGCCAAAACACCAACGCGCCGCTGATGATAGTGGAGAGCGCCACATAGCTGGTGATGACGTTGAACTTGCGGCTGATGACAAAGGTGTCGGTCAGTACATAGATGACCGGGATGAGCGCCGCAACGATGTAGGCCGTGGTCTCGCTGCTGCCAGTCAGCCGCGCAAAGTTGTTCAGCACCAGTATGGGAATAACAGCGCCCATCACGATGTCGAGGATAAGTTTGGTAGAGCCTTTCATAGATGAATCTATTTGTAATCTTCCGCACGTTTCCATTGCGTTGGGAAATATCGCTTGGCACGTTCGGAGATAGTTCGGACAACGCCTGTAGGCAGGGAGTGCAACACAAATTCTTCTGAGGTCCATATCGCTGATGTCACACGTGGGTAATACTTTATTTGACCACCAGATTTGAAATACCACTCAATCGTGACTTGCTCATCTATCGTACCATCTGAGGCAACCTCATAAGCAGCAAGCCGGTTCGATGATGTGCCTTTTCTTTGCGCAGGTGGAAAAGCCCACCGAAATTTTTCTGGTGGCGGCAAATGAAGCGGTAATAAAAAGAGTTGGTGAGTCAATGTTTTCTCATCGTAGAGCAAAACAAGTTGGCAACTTTCCTCCAAGTTCAGCGGGTCTCCATAACTTGAAGCAGATTCAGCATGCCATCTACTTATTTCTTGCATCAGTGCGGCACCGGCTGCCCCAGGATGATCTTGTATTCCTGTGGTTACAGCCTGATTGACCACATCGTTCAATCGTCTCGATGCATTGGTTAATTCAATTGTGATACGCCCTTGAGCCGACTGTGCTTTGCGCAATTCCTTTCGCATCTTGCACGAAACACCAAAGAGGCCACCCGCGTTTGGTAGTGGTGCGATAACATCGAAGATGCCTTTGTTCTCTTGTGCCTTACCGCCACAAATCTCTGCAACTACGCGTTCAAATTGTCGAAATCCGGCGTAGGTCACATCAGATTGGCTACTCACTGATCTTTCCCAACCCGTACCATCCTGAAAAACGCTTAAAGCTAGAACAAGCTTTTCAAATTCAACTTTATTAAGTCCACCTGATGAGAGATTAAATGGCATATTACGGTTTATCCTCGAAATCGAGTTCGTCTTTCAACAAGACATCTGTACTAATACCAAACAAATACGACACCTTAAGAACTAGAAAGACGGTGGGATACTTCTTACTGCTCTCTAGTTCGCTTATGTACCCATGTGCTTTTAGATCTAATTGATCGGCCATCTCTTTCATCGTTAGTCCTTTCTGCTCACGAAGTTTTTTGAGCTTTTCACCAAAACGATTCATGTTGTCAGACATACTTGACACCGAGACCCTTTAGAAATAAGATGTCTCCAATAGAGACAAAAATGAATTCACAGATGAACTCGTACAAACCTCTCAATAGCCCATTCAAGTGGGTCGGCGGAAAATCTCGCTTGCGAAAATACATTCTTCCGCTCATCTCTGAGCACAGTTGTTTTGTTGATTTGTTTTGCGGTGCGGCATGGGTTTTGTTTGGAAAATCTCCGAGTGATGTTGAGGTTCTGAACGACCTTGATGAAGAACTCATTACGTTTTTTAGGGTTGTGAAGTACAGGCCTGAAGAATTTGTTGAGTCTTTTGATTTTGAATTAGTTTCTCGTTCAGAGTTCAATCGGTTGGCTGAACTAGACACGCGAATGCTTTCGGAGATCGAACGCGCTCATCGTTTTTACTATCTGATTATGGCGGGTTGGGGTGGGGAGCTTGCTTATCCTCGCTTTCAAACCAGTGTGTCAGACGGTGGACATGGCAATCGCCTATTTGGTGCAATCAAACACCTCCGAGAACGCATACAGCCTATTCACGAACGATTGAGCACAGTCATTATTGAAAACCTTAATTGGCAGGCGTGCTTCAAGCGTTACGACAACGTTAAAACTGTGTTTTATGTTGACCCCCCCTATCCAGAAAACGGATGCAATTACGCGCACAATATGCGCGATTGGGAATCGCATCACGAACTGTATAGCACTTTGAAATCCTCAAAGAGCAAATGGATTATCTCTTCATACGATATTCAGGAGATACGCGATATTTTTAGCAATCCTGACTATCACATTCTGTCTGTTGAGTCATCGTCGGGCATGGCTGTTGGAAACGAGCAACATGGCCGAACCAAGAATCGTGAAGTGTTGGTGTTGAACTTTGTCCCGCCCGCATCACAGTTGCTAGAAATTAAGAAAGCTGCTGCTCGTTATGCTCTTCCTCAAGATTCACAATTAGCCTTGTTGGATGGAGCGAGACAGGCAAATCACACAATCAGCGAATAAGCTCACATCTGTGTCAATATCCCCTCGGCAGTCCTAAACGCCAGCGCCATCGCCGTTAGCACTGGGTTAAAGCCGCCGTTGGTCACATGCACGCTGGCATCGGCTACAAACAAATTCTCGTGGCCATGCACGCGGCAGTTTGAATCTACGACTGATGTGTTGGGGTCGTTGCCCATGCGCGCTGTGCCTGCCTGGTGCTGGCCCGCGCTGAGGTAAGTCCCCGGTGGCTCGCCCCAAATTTTTACCGCGCCCGCCGCCTGCATCCACTCGCGCGCCCGCTCCCACATAAAGCGCGCCGTGCGCACGGTCTCTGCGTGCGCCACGCCACTGAGGCGCGCCACTGGCATGCCCCACTTGTCTTTCACCTGCGGGTCCAGCGTCACGCGGCTACCGGGGTTAGGGATATCTTGGATCGGCCCTTTGATCTCCACAAAGCGGCGAAAGGCCTGGCGCATAAAGTCTTTGTTGGCTTGGCCCCAGCGCGGCACATCCACTGGTAGGTGGCGCTTCCAGAATGTGATGGGCAGCAGCAAAAATTCATCGGCCAGCATGCCGCCGCCGATCACTCGGCCATCGCCGTCGTCGTTGCCGTGGCTCCACTTTACTGTGGCGGTGTTTACGCCGGGGCCAATGCCATCCCACACCGGCTCGGCCATTAGGCCCATGATGCCAGGGTAGTAGTGGCCTTGCAAACTGCGGCCCACTTGGTCGCCCTGGTTGCCCAGGCCATTTGGCGATTGGCTGGTTTGGCTGTGCAGCAACAGCCGCGCAGTCTCAATCGCGCCAGCCGCGCAGACAACACGGCCTGCCTTAACCGAAATGCGTTGGCCTTCTGCATTGATATACGTCACGCCCACGACTTTGCCGCCGCCGTCGCAGTCAATCGTCATCACCATGGCCTCGGTTTCGAGGGTGCAACGACCGGTGTTTATGGCGCGGGGCAGCAGGGTGTTGTGGGTGCCGTTCTTGGCATCGGTGGGGCAGGCGAAGCCCACGCACTGCTGGCAAGCAATGCAGGCCGCACGGCCCTGGTAGGGCACAGTGTTCAACAGCAGCGGCACAGGAAAGACATCCCATCCCAGTTTGCCCGCACCCGCCCGAAAAATTTGGCCCTGGGTGTTCAGCGGCACGGCGGGCATGGGGTAGCCTTTGCGGCGCGGCCAATGCTTCGCCATCAAGTCACTGTCCGCGCTCACCCCAATCTCCCACTCAGCCCGCTCGTAATACGGCGCAAGGTCGTCGTAGCTTAAAGGCCAATCTGCCAACGACGAACCATCTGGCACGCCATAAGTCGTCGCCATGCGAAAGTCGGTGGGCAAGAAGCGCCAGGCCTGCCCGCCATACACTTTGGTGCCGCCGCCCACGCCCATGGCGTTGTTGTGGTAGCCGCCCTCAAACGGTTTCACCGTGTGCTCGTGGCCTTCGCCATCCACAAACACGCGTGGGTTTCCAGCGTTGTCATCCGGTCCCTGGTTTTGCCCATACAAACTCAGTCGGTGGTTGCGCAAATGATCGCGCCCGACCTCGGCAAAACTTTTGCTGCGGCCTCGCTCCAGC
>JAYTNY010000445.1:0-5384 GCA_043748055.1 Roseobacter sp. | reverse complement strand
TGCAAAATCATTTTGTAAACCTCTGACCCCGACCCCTAAAGGGGAGTCGTTGACAAACTCAACGACTCCCCTTTAGGGGTCGGGGGTCCGTCAATTATCCCCGCTGCCGCACAATCTCATACAACGCCACCGCCCCGGCCACCGAGGCATTCAGCGATTCGATCTTCCCCCGCATCGGCAGCTTAATCACAAAGTCGGCTTTGTCGCGCAGCAGGCGGCTCACACCTTCGCCCTCGCTACCCACAATTAAAGCCAGCGCGCCTTTTAGGTTGGCCGCGTAAATGTCTTGCGCCCGCGCATCGTCTTGCAGCGCCGCCACCCACACATCCTGCTTTTTGAGCAGGTCTACTGTGCGCGCCAAATTCACCACCCGCGCAATGCGCAAATGCTCCGTCGCGCCCGCGCTCGCATTCACCACTGCCGGGGTCACACTGGCGCTGCGGCGTTCGGCAATCACAATCCCGCTTACGCCAACGGCCTCTGCCGTTCTAATCAAGTTGCCAAAGTTTTGTGGGTCTTGCAACGAGTCCAGAATCAAGATCAGCGGCGGCTCGGCAGCATCGCCACTGCCCACACCACGCGGCATGGTAATCAGCAAGTCTTCCCACTCAGCATAGGGGTAGTCCTCAACCTCTAACAGCACACCTTGCGCATGCGGCGACACCTGATCAAAAAATTCGCGCTTGGCGGTGCCAAGTTGCACGCGTTGCTCGTGCGCCAGTTGTTGCATCTCACGCAGAATCGGCGCATCTTGCACGCCTTCTGCAATCAGCAGCCGCAACATCTTGCGCCGTCGCGCCCGCAAGCACTCATGCACCGCATGCCGTCCGTAAAGTCTCTCCATATTTCCTGAAATTTCCTGAATTGGAACCACAAAGATCACGAAGATCACAAAGAAAGCCCGATCTAAAAGTCTTTGCGTTCTTCGTGCTTTCTTCGTGTCCTTTGTGGTGAAAAGTGTCTACAAATCCTGATTCTGCGGCAGCATCACCAAATCTCGAATGGTCACATGCGGTGGCTGCGAGAGCATAAACACCACCGCCTCGGCCACATCCTCCGAGCGCAGGCTGGCGTGTTTGGCGATCTGCGCATCAATCGCCGCAGCATCGTTAAAGCCCCACAACTCGTTGGCCACCATGCCCGGCGCAATTGCCCCCACGCGGATGCCATCCGCAGCCACCTGGCGGCGCAGCGTATGCACAAAGCCCTGAATGGCGTGTTTGGACGCGCTGTAAATCGGCTCCCAGTGAATGTCTATAAACCCGGAGATGGAACTGGTGACGAGAATATCGCCGGACTTTTGGGCCTTCATGTGCGGCAGCACGGCATGCACGCAGCGCAGCACGCCGTCCACGTTCACGTCCATCAGGTTGGCCCAGGCATCCGGGTCGCCTTCGCTCACCTGGCCGGGGATGTAGATGCCGGCGTTGGCGAATAGCACATCCACTCGGCCAAAGTGCGCAATGGTCTGCGCCACCAAATCGGTCACATCTTTGCCAATAGTGAGATCGGTCGGCACGGCCAGCGCCGCGTCACCCAACTCTTGAGCCAGCGCATGCAGCTTGTCGGCAGAGCGGGCGGCCAGCACCAGCTTGCAGCCGTGCTGCGCCAGCAACCGGGCCGTGGCCGCGCCGATGCCCGAGCTGGCACCGGTGATGAGGATGACTTTGTTGGTGAGGGATTGGGGCATGATCTCTTTAACTCAGTTGGCGGTCATATTCATCGTGCTTGCCAATCCAGTACCAAATCACGGTATTGCCTCGCAAGATGCCAAGCACGCGATAGTCTCGACCCACACGCACCGAGTAAATGCGCTGTTCTGGGTCTACTTGCTTAAAATTTAAGCCCGGATGTGCGGGGTTATCTCGCCAGATCAAATAAGCTCTACGCGCACGGAGCTGAATCTCTGGTGGTAACTCAGCAAATAACAATCTAAATTTGCGCGTGAGGCGCGAATTCATAGATCCAACTCGCCGCGTTCATTGAACAAGGGTGTAGTCTTACCGGCGTCATATTCCTTGTGCGCAGCCTCGGCCATCGCATGCAACTTATCCGGGCCGCGCTTATACACTGCATCCCAGGCTGCATCTTCGGCTGCAATTTGCTCAGGGCTGTCATTCAGCCACGCGTCATCGCCCTCAGAAATAGGCACAGGAATGGGGGCAGGTGAGGCTTTGAGAAAACGAACGAAGTCATACACCTGTGCGGCCCGCTCAACTGGCATGGTCGCTACGATCTTCGCGATTTCGCGGGCGTAATCGGTTTGGGTAGCGGTTTGCATGGATTTATTGTCGCACAGCGATTATTCACTGGCTTTGATCATTCGTGTGACCTGCCCTTCAACATCCAAAAACTCAATTCGAGCCTCGCCCATCTGATCTACAGTCATCCGCAATCGCACCTTGCTATTACCATCGAACAAACTTACGGCGGCATTGCCATCATATTTGCCCACAAAGATGCGCTGTGCGGGCAGCAAACCCTCTGATCGAAGCTTTTGAAAAGCTGCATCTTTCGCGACACCATCGGGCATTGCAAAAACTGGAGACAATTTCTCTATCCACTCATCTCCCGGTAACGCTGCACGATCCCAGATGTGTAAGCCTGCAGATCGCCGACCATTGACATCTACGTGCTGCAGGCCAATCACTTGATCTTGGCGAAACTGATCAAATGTCAGCGAACCTTCGGCTTGATAGGTTCCATCGGCGTTTTGCATTCCTGCATACACCAGTCCACCACACTCACTTCCTTCGTCATCATAAAAAATGAGGCCCGCCGGAACCCCAACACCCTCGCGCTTTCCTAACACTTTGCCGTTCACAACAGCATCAGGAATGAGCTGCTTGTTGGCTATCACCAACCGCAGCGTCCCATCCGCCTCCACAACATTAATTCGCTCACCAGAGATTTGCTGAAATCGCAGGGGTTCATCTTCTGCTTCTTCTTTGGGCTTAGTCGAGCCATCCATATATTTCTGAAACTGGCTCTTGATGCCATCCAGCCGTTGTCGAAGGTCTTCCCGACCGAGGCTCTCAGTCAATTGACTCTGTAGATCAATCAAATCGCCGATAACCTGGCGCAATTCAATAATGGCTTGCGCTGAGCTAGAAATCAAGTTGCCCATCATGCTGCCCTCCCTTATAAGAACGCCTCGATCTATTTCTCGTTGCGCTTCAAAGATTATAGCGATTGGGCTTATCTCTGAACCGGTACCCCTTCCGTTACTACGGACACATCCCCGGTCACCTGCACCACGCTGCGCGCCACCCAGCCTACGCGCTGGCCCACACGCACTTCTAGCCACGCGCCGTCTGTGCTGCGGCCAATAATCACCGCTTGCTGGCCGCCCGTCAGCTTGCCAATAATGCGTGCTCGAATGCTGGGTGTCAGCCGCAGGTTCACCACATCGCCTCGCGGCACGATGACAAGCGCATCACGCCCGGTTGTCAATGTTGCTGCGGCAACTTGGGTCGGTGCAAGCGTTGGCGGCGCAAGCGTCGGCTCCGGCGTGGCGACCACAATCGCAGTGGGTGCTTCTGTGGGCGCGACAGTTGGCTCCGGTGTCGGTGAGGGTGTGACAAACGGCGCCGTCACATCCACCGTGTCGGGCAACGCCACCTCTGGCTCTGTCGGTGCGCCAAATGTATCAATCTCGGCGCTGCCGCTGGCCTGCAAGCTCTTGGCGTAGTAACACGTATTGAAGTCCGGCCCAACCACAATCGAATAGCGCACGCCCTCCGGCTGCGGGTCGGTAATCACGTTGGTGGCCTTAATATCAAAACTGCGGGTCAGCAGCGGCACCGCGCTGCCTTTGCGGGTCATCGTGTGGTCTACGATTGATGACTCGGCGGTCGGCTCTGGCGCAGCCTTGATCTCTGTCACGCGGAAGCCCAATTCGTTCAGCCGGTCGGCGGCGGCCACCGCAAAGCCTGCGTCGCTGGTGCCGTTAATCACTTCGATGGGGATGCTCTCATTCACGCGTTGGTTCAACGCCACCGTCAGCGTATCTTGCAAATAATCTCGCCGCGCGCGCCAAAAGCCATTGCTCACGCCACCTACGTAAATTGTCGCGTCGGTCACGGCTTGGCCGTTGCCGCCGCCCTTGTCCAAGAAGCGGCTACGAATCACGGCATCGTTCACGTTGTTCGCCATGCCCGCCAACGAAAGCAGATCGGGCAGGGTAAAGTCGGTTTGCAAATCTTCCTCAAACCGCGTCAGCAAATCGGGGATTTTGGTCACCGTGCCCAGTTGCTTGGCCTTTGCAAAAATGGCGCGAATCATGCGAATCTCGCGCCGCCCGCGATCCACATCCCCGCCCGGAATGCCTTTGCGTGCCCGCACATACGCCAGCGCCTGCAAGCCATTTAGCGAATACACGCCCGGCTTGGGCAGGTCAATGGTCTGCGTGGGCACCAGCGTGCCAGCGGGGTAAACCTCGCCGGTTAGTTGATCGGTGTAGTCTCGCGCCACCACGCGGTTGCCAATGTAATACGGGTCTCTGGGAAAGACGTGATAAATGGGGCAGGTCGCCACCACATCCACGCTGCTCAGCAAATCTACTGTGTGTACCAGCGCTTCAAAGTTCACCATCGCGTAGTGGTCAACTTGAATGCCGAAGTTGTACAAAATGGTCTTCTTGAACAACTCAAAGCCGCCAATGGCATAGGCCTGGTTCACCTTCCACACATAGCGGCGCGGGATGTAGACCAGCGTGTCGCGCGGAATCGAGAGCATGGTCACCGCCGGAATATCGGGGTTAATACTGGCGATGACGATGACATCGGTGTTCTTGTATTTGAACTGCGGACGCGAATCCACGCCCAGCAGCGCCACGTTAATCGTCCCGGCGGGCAACTCCAACGGCTTTACGGCGCTGGGGATGACGTAGGTGATCGGGCGCGTCACTTGCGAGGTGATGTCGAAGTTTGCACCGACCTCGGCAGGGTTGAACTCGGCGACACCTTGTGGCGCAGCTTGTTCAACAAAGTTGTGTATTGCGACATGGGCTGCTTGTTGATTGGGCTGTGCGGGCGCATCAGCGCGCACTAAAGCCCCATCCACAAACATGCCACCCACCAACCCGACCGACAAAACGACACGCGCGAAAAGTGTGTAGAAAGCGTTGAAGCGATGATGACGAACCATATCCCCCCTTACAAAAAAACCGAAAACGTTAAGCCACAGTTGTATGACCTGTTGAGCGTGAGATCAATACAAGATTGCTGAGCATGTAGTCAAACTTTGCGCAGCAATTCCTTCAGCGCCCGAAGCGCTTTAAGTAATAGAGCGAATCCCTGATTGATGTACGAGCCGCCTCCTTCGACTGCGCGCATCGGAATGCGCTGCGCTCAGGATGCTCACATCGTATGCCAAGTAGAGAT
>JAYTNY010000444.1:0-2345 GCA_043748055.1 Roseobacter sp. | reverse complement strand
TTACCTTAGGTTTTCACCACAAAGACACAAAGAACGCAAAGAAACCCTTTGTGATCTTCGTGTCTTCGTGGTTCAAATCCGAAAACCTGAGGTAATCAGACATAAGCTGTAACGCTTCTAGAGCCAATTCCTGATTGGCCTACAACGTGAGCACCCTGAGCGCAGCGCATTCCGATGCGCGCAGTCGAAGGGCGCGGCTCTTACATCAATTAGGGATCCGCTCTAAACAAAAAAGAGCGCAGGAATATTTCCTGCGCTCTTTGCTTTGGTTAAAGCAATTAAGGTGAGTTTAGATGCGGCGGCGAGAAGCCGTGACGCGAACAGTCTTGAGCGACGTAATGTGGCGGCTGAAGCTGACCAGCACATTGTGCGAGAGCCACGCCACGATGCATGCTAGCAAAACTGGCCCGGCCACCATGCCCGCCTCAAAACTGTGGTTGATGACGAGCGCACTGAGCGTGACAAACGCCAGCTTGCCTGCGTTGCGCGTCAGCAAGCGGGCCAACCAACCGGCCTCGGCAAACGAGCGCGGGTCGGCGTGGGCCGAGATGACGTAGACGCAATCTAGCGCATCGTGCATGGCGGGTGCGCAGCGGGCCGCTGCATCCGATGAACCCACTGTGTAATGGGTGAAGCGAATCCCCATCAGCCGCCCCATGATGACTTGCGATAGGGCGTAGCTGGTGAGTGCGACGATACAAAAGGCCAGAATAAGGCCCATTGAATTGTTGAGTGGCGAATCTACTTGGGCGTTGATGACAAGCAGCGTAAGCCCCAAACCTAACCCAATTAATTGCACGAAATGACCAACTGGTAGTGAAATAATCTGGCGACGATTAGATGTCATGATTCCTCCTGAATAAAGCCCCCACTAATGTCGCAAGTTGAATGATTTGGTATATATTGAGATTTATGATGTCAACTCGCTTCTATCTGTTGATACATACTAAGGATTTCATTTTCTTTGTCAATACTTAAGGCTTAGAAAAAACTACGACTTTAGTCTTAGGTGCTGCCCGAAAGACTAGGTTCGGCTTTGTCAGACACGTAGCTCGGCTTTTGCCTCATCCAGCCCCACCCACTGCGCACCTGCGCCAATACCGCCCGCTACTGCAGCAAATCCCAGCTCTCGCACTCTCGTTACAACCTTCGACTCGTGATCTTTGTGCGTCAGCAGCACCATCGTCGGCCCAGTATCGGTGGAGAAGTAAACCGGCGTGCCCTCAGCCCGCAAATCGTCGCAGGCGCGAAATAGCGTTATGTTCTCCGGCTCCCAGGCAAACAGCTTGTGTTCCACGCCACCGGTCATCGTCACTGCGTGCAGTTGAATGCTGTCCAGTTCGGCAAACTGCGCCACCGTCAGCCAATCGCCATTTTGCACCGCTTGCAACACTTTTAGAATTTCGTTGCGGCGGTGCAACATCCACGTTTTGAAGAGCGGGCTTTTGGGCGCTTCTACATGCGCCAGCTCGGTCTTCAAGCCCAATCGGGAATCCAGCGGCACCGTAATCAGCCGTATGTCTTTGAGCTGATCTTGGTTGTCCAGCCGCACGGCAAAGCTGTCCTCGTGCGCAATGCCGGGGTAGCTGAGCCACAACGACACACCGCCCGATGCCGCCCGGCAACCACTGCCCGCCAACAGCCGCGACATCGTCGTTACAAAACGCTGGTTGCGTACCCCATCTGGCCCAAACGCCGCCGCCAGGGCCGCCGTAGCCAATGCCGCGCTGCCGCTGGCGCTGGTGCCTAGCCCCTTGCCCGCCTTGCCACCTTGCACCACGTTGTTCGAAACCACGCGTGCCTTGCTGCTTATGCGCGCCACGTTGCGTACAGCGTTCAGGCTTTGGCTCACGCGCTCCACCTCGCGGGGCGTGGCGGGTTGGCCGCCCAACAGCAAGGTGTCTTCTTTCAACTCAGGGTCAAATTCAACGAGCGTCAGCGAATACGCCATGTCGTTGTTCACGCTGATGCTGGGCAAATACGCCGTGCGCCAGTCCCAATCGGCCAGGCCGTGGTACTTCAGAATGCCTTGCATGGGGTGCGCTTTGGCTGCGGCTGCGCCGGATGGGTTGCCGGGTTGCCCAAACGCCGGGTAGTCCTCGAATGCAATACCGTGCTTGTGCAGCGCCGCCAGAATATCGCCGTTCGCAGCGCGCATCGTCGCCGCAATCTCTTCAAAGCCTTTGGGAATTTGGGTCATTTGTTAGCGGAGGCGGAAGCGATAAGCAGGAAGCGGTAAGCCAGTTGCTTCCTGCTTATCGCTTCCCGCTTATCGCTTCTCGCTATTGATCTATGATCGAGTCTAGCATGAGCCAAAATTCATCCACAAACCCCATCCCCAAAAA
>JAYTNY010000443.1:0-10498 GCA_043748055.1 Roseobacter sp. | reverse complement strand
CTCTTGCATGGCCTGTTTGATCTCGGCCTCGGTGCGCACACGGCGGCGGGCGTTGCGCTCAAACGGCGCGCTCAGTTGGCCGTTCGGGTGGTAAATCGTGGTGTTGGGGTCGAAGGCTTGCTTGAGGGTTTGATCGTAGGGGTTATTCGGGTCGAACTTGAAGAAGGGCGAACCCGCGAATTGCTCGGCGGCCCCACGCACGGCAGATTCAAATGCAGACTCGGTGGGGTTGTGCACACGTTCGTCTTCCTGCGCGCGGGTCTGCTGCGCAAACATCGTGACATCGGGGTCGCGCTCCACTATCACGTTGCCATCTTCAATGCGCGTGATGTAGGTGCGCTTCAGCCATTCGGCCAGGGTTAACCGCCCATTGCTTTCGGCGCTTTGGGGCGTTGCAGGCACGGTGTATGCAGCGATCTCCGCCGCCCAGTTGGCTGCCCATGTCACCGTGTTCGTGCAGCTTGGCCAAGTTTGGGCGATTGGGTCGTAGTGGCGCAAATCAGTGTCGCCCAAATTCGGCAATACCAATTCAAAATCCAGCGCGTCAGCGGTAATGGTTTCGGGGGGTGGCGGCAGAAAGCCTGCTTCGATGCCGGTCTTCACGCCATCAGGGCCGTGCAGCTCGCCGCGCGGCAGCAGCGTGAAGCAGCTCCAGCCGTCCGGCTGGTTGCTGCGGATGATGAACACGCGGTAGTCGGGGATGTTGAAGGCTTGCACCTCTGGTTCGCGCAGGGCGGCGCGGTTCCACAACAGAGATTGAGCCGGGCTGCGCAGCGCAGCCAGTGGGCCGCTGGTGCCGGGCAATTCGGTAGGGCCGTCGGTGGCCTCCAGCCCCAGGTTCAAGATTTCGTTGACGACATCAAGCGCAGACTTGACCACCCCTTCGTTGATGGCAAAGCTGGCACTGACCTGCAAACTGTGCCCCATCACCGAGATGGACAGCGTGCCAGAGCCGCGCATGCCCACGCCTTTGTTGCTGATGGCGCCTTCGAGCGCCGCAGTGAACCCGATTGAAAACGAGAAGCTGAAGCGAATGGTGATGCTGGTGAAGACCAGCGGAATCTTGATCCAGAACCCAAAGCTGAGTTTGATCATCAACTCGAGGCCAATCGCGCCATACACCAGGAAACCTTTTTCTGGGCCAGACCATTTGATGCGCGCGATGAAGCGCGTGCCGTAAGCCACTTCGACGATGGCCTCGACCCACACGCCGATCAGGCCGAGGTCTAGCTCGGCTTTGATTTGCAAGCGACCACGCGCCATGTAGCTGATGCCGATGACGAAATCGTCGCTGCTGATTCGGAAAATAAACCCGCCGCGACATTCAACTTTGAGGAAATCGAGATCGAGCGAGAAGCCCAAATTATTCGGCCAGCCTAAATCGAGTTGGAACAGGCCGGGCTGGATGAGCAGCGTGGCCGAGAAGCGGATGCCGCGAATGGCGGCTTTGACAAAGCTGGGCAGCGGCGGATGCTCACCGATGTAGGCATTGGGATTGGACGACAGGTGCGCAAGGAAACGCTTTTGCCGCACCGAGAGCAACACGAAACCGCTAAAAAAAGGGTTATCGCGCACGTTGGCGTCGCCGTTGAGAAATTCGTGATAGTTGGTATTAATCCACACGCGGGCAGCCATGAAGAAGGTGAGATCGCTGCGGAAGGCAATGATGGCATCGAGCAGGAACAGGCTGGGGATGGTCTCCTCGCCTTTCTCGTTGTATTGCAGCGCGGTGGGCGAGGCGGAGTTCTGCGAGATCATGGCGCGGAAGACAATCGTCCAGCGCGGGTCTTCACCGGCGTTCTCCAGATCAACGGCCCAGCGGTCGCGCTTGGAGAGATCGCCTTGCGTGCGCGAGAGCTTCTTAAGCTCGGCCAGCAGCTTCTTCACATCGTTCTCGCGGTCGGCGGCTTTGATGCTGGCGATGGTGTAGCGATAGCCAAAGCCGAGGCCCACCTCGCGCAAGTAAATCTGGATGACGGGGATCATGAAGCTGACTTTGCGCACTTCCAGGTAGATGAACCAGGCGCGCAACCAGGCCGAGTGCTCATCGCGCCGCACACGCAGGAAGCCGAACGAGGCGGCCAGCGAGGGCATACCCGATAGCTCCATCATGCCTTCGCCTTCAAAGCCCACGCGGTCTGGCTCGTCAATAAAGGCTACTGCGCCATGCACCTTAAAGGCCTCGCCCACTTTTAGGTTGACGGCGATCTCTTTGAAATACAAACGCGGGAAGATGCCGCCCGGCGCAGGCAGGCCGATCATCAGATTGTGAAAATCGACTTTGGCTTCGATGATGTCGCCGCCGCCCTGCGAGAAATAGACCTGGCCGCTGAGCGACATGGCGGCATCGCCATCAAACTCTTTGGCCTGGGGCACAAAGCCAAAGCCACGTAGTTCAAACTCGAAGCAGCCCAGGAAGCTAAACGAAATGGGCTTGGGCAGCTCGATGAGGAACTTGATGTGTTGGGCCAGCACGCGGGCATCGCCACACAGCGGGCACTCCACCATTTGGATTTTGATCTTGGGCAGCAGCGCCAGCGGGCCTTCCACATCATCGCTGGAAGCCAGCGCAAACTGGGCCATGCCGGTGAGGGTGAAGTACAAGTGAAACTTGCCGTTCTGATTAACAAACTTGAGACCGATGGCATCGAGCGCGAATTCGAAGCGAGTGTTTTTGCAGTGCAGCAGTTTGTTGCCTTTCAGGTTGGCGCTGCCTTCGACCAATGTGAAGCTGCCGCCAATTTGTTTGAACTGCAAGGCGATGTCCACCATCGCATCGCCCACCAGCGCGGGCGGCATGGGGCCACTGCCTACCAGGGTTAAATCCTGAATGTTGTTTTCGAAGATGACGAGGCGGCTGCCATTGAAGCGAAAACGCGTGTCGATGCCGTTCAGGCGGGCGGGCTGGTCGCTCACTTCGGCGCTCAGGTTTACGCCTTTGGGCGAGAGGGCGAAGTCTTTGACGATAAACGTAATAGGCTCATCGCTGAGCTTGGTGTAGGACAGCTCGAACTGCGCACCGGGGGCCATTTGCACGCCGTAGTTGTAATCTTGGGTGACGAGGGTGAAGAAGTGATGACGCTCTACACCATTGCGCGTCACCTTGTTGCCTTTTAAGCGCCATGTCAGCCCCAGATGGTCGGCGCTAAATGTGCCGGTGTCGGAGAGCATCTCGATGCCCGCAAAGTGATCCACATCCAGCGAGAGCTTGCGCCAGTTGAACTTGAGGTCGAACTCGCTGCCAAATTCGATGCTGCCAAACTTGAGCGTGACGCGCATGGGGAACGCAATGGTGTCCTCGGCAAAGTTCAACTCAAACCGCGTTTGGCTTGGGTTGTCGCCCGCACGTTGCACACTTAAGTATTGCTGGAACTGGTTGCTATTTTCGTCGTCGCTCTTGTTCTCCAAAAATGGCAGCTTGAATACGCTGCTGTCAAGCTTCAGGGCACCGCCCCAGGCAGCGCTCTGCAAACTGATTGGGTCGAAGGCAGTGGGTGTGCACAGTGTGTTGGGCTGGGTGAAGTCCATCTCGGCCAACGGCGTTTGCAACTGTTGCAAAAAGTTGGGCAACCCGCCCAGCGCCACATCCAAATCCATCAGCACCACGCTGAGCAGGTTGGGGGCGGTCTTAGTGGTGTTGATCTCGACTTTGAACAGCGGTGTTGACGATGGCGCATCAGCGTTCTGGTTTAGCTCGCGGTCGCCTCCACGCCCCCAGGCGAAGGTGCTCTGGGCCACCAATACGTTTTGGGCGGCCACTTGCTTCACCGAAGCCACGAGCGAGACGTGGTTGAGGCCGCGCCCGCCTGCGCCCAAAATGAGGGTGGTGAGCGGCAGCGTGGGCAAGTTCACATCTACGCCGGGCAAGCCAAACGACAAGCCCGCGCCTGCGACTTGAATATCCACGCGCACTTCTTTGGCGGGTGCGTCAACTGAATCACCCAAAATGATTCGCGCAGCCATTTTGGCGCTAGCGGGCGTGGTACTGGAAGCCAGCGCGGGCGAGATGCGCGCCAGCCATTGGGCCAGTTTGGTCTCTGTCCACTGAATTGCCAGGCATTTGTTATTGGCGTCGCTTAAATCCAGCACAATGTCGGCGGTCTCGATCACGATCTCGGTCCCGGCGATTTGGATGGGCTGGGTGATTTTGGCGTTGAGCTTGAGTGCGCTACTCACATCCAAGCCGGTCTGCGTGTCAAACTTAATCGTCGCGCTGGCCAGATCAAATTGCACGGCGCTGCGGCTGGGGTCGCGTTCATAGCCGCTGCGGGTGGGCTTCACGGGGATCAATATGTTTTCGCTGATGCGAAGCGCTACTTTTGGCGAGCATTCCAGCTGTGCACCGTTTTCATGAAAGGTCACCTGTGCATCAAATGCAGCGGGGTTTAGCACAAACGCAAAGCCAGTGCTGCCCGACAAACTGATCTTGAGATCGCTGACCGCCTTAAGCGCCAGATTCACCACGCGTGCGCCCGCGTTCACAGATTGCGTGACGATGGCGGGTGCGTCGAAGGGCGGATCCTCTGGCGCTACTTCCTCTGGCTCACCTTCGAACCAACCCAACGATGCCAGTGCTTCGGCTTCGGTGAGAATCGGCTCGCTGATGGCACCGACGGTGGGCAACGGCGGGAACACTACTGTCTGTGCAATGCTTTCAACCGCCAGGTTGCTCCAGATATCGGCTAACGCCTCGCCAATTGCGGGGATGGGGGAGGGCTGGTCGAACAGGTCACTTAAACGAAAGTTGGTTGAGTCGGGCATGATTCACCTGCGTGTGGTTTTCTGTCGGATGGCTTTCTTAGGCTGGCGCGAGTTTGCGCGTTGCGGCGTAGTGCCAGGGTTAGATGGAAGCGTTGCGGGCGCTGGCGGCCCCACTTTGGTCAATGCAGAGCGGGCCAGGTCAATTGAATCGGCATGGCGGTGTTGCACGTTCAGATCAGCCAAACCCTGCAAGGTATCTGGGTCTTTGCCGGGATGGAGTTCAATCACATGTACGCGCACAAAGGCTATCCATGAATCTGCGCGCGATGCTCTGCCTCGTGTCATAAACAGATCAGCCCGAGTGGCAGTGCCCAGGCCCCCGGCTTCTACACCTCGCGCTTTTATTGCAGAAACACCTCTAAGTTTGCGGCCAGGATCGTTTGGGTCATCTCGTTCCGGGTTTGTGAGATACGGCTGACCCAGCACCTCGTTTAGCAAGACGATGTGGCCGGGCGTGTTTGGCACGCGTGTGCCAGCAAGAAGCAAGCAACGCCCTTCACGATGCATGGCATCGTTCAATGCAGTCATCCGGTCTATTTCGCCCGCTGGCGTTCTGATCGTCCGAGAACGTAGCCAGTTGTCCAGTCCCCATCCCCAAGTTGGAGATGGTGACACGCCCAATCCGGACAAGGCAACGCGCTCGCTGACGGAATCGCGCTCGTTGGCGGCGTGTGCCCAATTCGCAAATGCGTTGGCGCCCAAATAATGCCAGCGGTTTTCAATTTGGCTTACTCGTTGCACGGGAACCCGAAATCCAGCGCGTAGGCAAATATCGGAGGCGAAAATTGCGCTTTTGTTTCGATTGAGATATGACTCCACGACAAAACCAGAGGATGTATTGTTGAATAACCGATTGCTCCCCAGTTGGCCCCCAATCGCCCAGCTTGTTGGCACTCGCATCACTTCTTGCTGCGCCTCCCAGGTGACGCGGCGCCAGGTGCGCAAGGGTGGGCGCAGCGTCATGCGGCGCGTTTCGGGTCGCTCGGTCTGTTTGCCTGCAAATTCACTGATCCCCTTAAACAACGGGTGAGAGAGCGCTTCAGGCGAATCATCACCAAACAGTAAATGAAACAATTCGCGCGGGTTCATCGGCTGTGCATCTTGCTCGTTCGGTGCGGCGTATCGAGCGCTCAGGCGCAAACGATGTCGTTCGCCTGCTTGGCCGGACGCAACCGCGCCGATGTAAGCGCCTGCCTGCACCCACACCGGTTTGCGACCCGCCAGCACATCCTGCACATAAGCGTCTCGGTCTGATTGCTGTACCCGCAAGGGGAGCGAAACGCCAAAGTAATGGTTGGGTGATGCTGATTGCAGAGGAACTCTGTTTAGCAATGCCTGCACGGCTTGCTGATCGACGTTCTCGTAAATGAGCCGGGCAGGGATGCAGCCTGCTTCCACCCATCGGCCAAACCAGGGAACAGACTGCACGTTGTTAATAAAACTATGCATCTGTATCTCGAGGCGATAGGTGGCACTCCCGTCGGTCGCGGGGCGAACATACATCCATCCACGATCAACCGCGTGCAACCGAATTTGCGGTGGTGGCAAACCATTCTCTTGCGATGAGCCCGATGGCAGATTGATGAAGACATCCAGGAACACATTGGCTGTGACCGTGACACCGTTTGCCGTTCTCGTTGGGCGCTCCTCACGAAAGTCGACAAAGTCGGTGTGCTGCATCGCTTGCGTGGCCGTCCAGGTTTCGCTGCCACTGTTTGGAGGCGGCACGCTGGCCAACGGTGGATAAAAGGCACGCCGGAGAACGGGGTTCGTTGGGCTGAGCGCCCCAACCAGGTGCCAGGGTTGCGCATAAGGGTAGAGGTAATTGATTGTGGCGACATCGCCTGCGCTTAACCCTCTTCGCTGACCGATCTCACGGTTGGGATTGAACGTGGGTGTAAGGGTGTCTTTGTCTTTATCGATGGAGAATTCGTTACGTGCATAGTGCATGATCGAGTCGTAGTCGTATGCGCCAATGTCATCGCCGTCGGTGATATGTTGATTGAAGTTGCGCTTATGATCTTCCCCAGGTTCGATCTTGACATTCTCAGGGTGATAATCTACGTAGCTGTCACGGTCTTCGCGGCTTTGCTCGTGCCACAACCCGGCAGAATGACAAATTTCATGTACAACACGCGGCCAGTCGCACCTTGCGCCAAGGTTTATCTGCTGAGGTTGATCGCCAACAGGGCGCATGCCTACTGGAGATTTACATCCAAGCCCCTGAATGAAACTGACGTAGGCGGCCTCGGAGTCTCGCAAAAGCAGGCGCAAATTTGTGAAAGCGTTAATGTGGTTGATCGCATCAATCACACGCTGCGAGTCAGGGAACCCGGTGTCGATTTGGTAGGGGATCACCCCCTCCGGCCACCGAAAGCTCCCGCCGGTAATGGCAATGCCGCGTTCGGGCGTGATCAGGCTGCGTTGGTTGTCGCTCACGGCAATCGCCTCAACCTCACGGCGTATCCGCTCCATCCGCTCAACCGTGCCCAGAATGATGTCGCCCTCAAATACGGCCAAACCATTGATCGCGGTGTAGAAGACCTTCGTCAATCCAAAATTGACGCCGGTGATGTAGCTGTAACGAACCTTACCTTCGTTGAGCGGGAACTCCAGTCTGCCAACAGATTGTGACGACAACGCATCATTCAGATTCATCCTGCCTCCTCTCGAATTGAGCCAAGAACTTCGGCAACTTGAGTGAGCATACGCCAGGGGTGTTGATGCGACGTTGATGAAGATTCGGGTCAAGCAGCCTGTGGCAAGAATAGCGCGAAAGTCTGTCGCCTAGCCCCGTCAAATTCACCTGAACAGGTAAAAGCATTGTGCCGGTGGTGTAGCGGTAACGCCCGGCGACTAAAGTCGCCGGGCAGGTGCTTGTGTTGATTGACGATCGCTAAGCTGCTGGTGCCTTGAGGGTCAAGGCAGCAACTCTATTTCGCGGATGTGGGTGTGGAAACCTTCGCCCGGGGGCGGGCGGCGATCCAAAATTTCGATGTGAACCTGGGTGACGGTTTGCGCGCCATCGGCCAACTTGATCTCCACGCGTGGGTCGGGCGGCAGCACCGTGGACTCTACCGTTGCATCGCTGAAGGTGCCATCTTCCAGCACAAACGTGGCATGGAAGATCACGTCTGCCATGCTGCCCAGCGTGAGGGCGATGCCGCTGAAGGTGCGCGGCTCTTGGAACGTCAGATCAATAAAGAACGGGTTGGCCGATTCGCCGCGCATAAGCGTGGCGACATTGCCATCAAGCGCATCTTGCAGCGTGCCAATATCCAGGGGCGAATGGCGAATCTCCACCTCGCCGCCATCCAGCGTGACGAGTTGGCCGGGCAGTTCGCCTGCTGTTGGCGGCGGAACGGGCAACGGTGACGCGAGTGCCGTGTTTAAGGCATTGGTTTGCAGCCAACCCAAGTGGTACATGGGCAAGCCTTTCTCGCTAAAAATGGTTTGGTTGGGCAGCAGGCCCATGCAGGCCCCAGCTTCTACAGCAATGGAGGGCGCGGGCGCGCTGTAGGCCCACACAAACACCGAACCCGGCACATAGCTGATGCGCAGGCTCTCGCACGTTAAGGTTTGCGGGTCTACATATTGCAGGTTATCCGGGCGTTGCATCTCGAACGAGATGCTCTTGGGTTCGGGCATGCCGCCCTCCCAGCAACAGCCCACCATGTAGACGTGCGTATCGGGTGCCAGCGTATCGGCATAGGTTTGGATGTGACGGGCTATGGCAGTGTTTTGATAGGGCAGGCCGTTGAGATAGCTATCGAAGTAGCGATACGCGTTCCAGCCCAAGATCGCCAGCAGCCCAATCAGCCCCACCCCCACTGCCGAGCCTAAGCCCGCGCGTTTGCGCAAGGCCTGTAATGCCCACCACAGCCCACTGGCCACCCAGATGTAGGCAATGGGGGCCGCGCCCAGCGTGCGCGAGGCGGATGGCGTTTCTAGCATATTGGTGAGCACCAACACAGAAGGCACTTGCAGCAAGACGAACGGGATAAGTAGGGCCAGCGATAGAACGCGGTCTCGGCGCAGCCAAAACACAAAACCAATAACCATGAGAATGCCGCTGATGGGATCGAGGTGCGGCTGGCCGGTGGGGTTACTGCGAAAAGTTCGGTCTCCCTGAATATGAAACGCCATGACGGCGTTGAGAATATTGATAAGCAGCGTGGTGCCAGGCGAAACGCTGTCGGTGAGCTTGGGCAGGATGTACTTGTTCACTGACAACATACTCTCCGAGACGATGAACGGAAAGGGTGCAGCGACGAGTAGCACTGTGCCGCAGAACAGCAGCACATCCAGCCAACCTATGCCTTTATCACTGAGCTTGAATACGACCAACACCAACAACATAGCCAACGGCAGCGGGAACGATTGCGGATAGACATACAACCCTAGCGTCGCCGTAATGGCCGACAGAATTAAAGCTCGGTTGGTTTTGGTTTGGCGGAAGCGCAGCAACAGCCACAGCGAGAGCAGGGTGAGCAGGGGCAGCAATATTTGCGAATTGCCCAGCCGGCTAAACACCAACAACCACGATGACACGCCCGCCACGAACAAGGCGATGAGGGCGAACCAATCGTTCAGCAGGCGGCGGCTGACCAGATATGTAAACAGCAGCGCGAACAGGCTGGTGATGACCGAGGCCACCTTGATGCTGGAATAGCCTTGACCCAAGAGGCTGACGAGCGGATAGATGAGATAGTGATACAGCGGCCCGGAGCTGAGGATGAACTCGAAGGGCCATTCGCCATCCCGTATCGCAAACAAATACTCGTGGACGATATTGATGTCGCCATACACCTCGGTCTGCAACGCATCCAGCTTAAACAAGCGCAGCCCTATGGCGGCAAACACCGCCAGACCTAGCGACACAAAAAACAAAGCTTGGGCCAGCGGCATGTGCCACACGGTTTGGTTGCTGCGGGCTGTATTGATGATATTGAGAGCGCTCGCAGACGCGCTCGGCTCAGACTCCAGCCTTTGGAAAAAGCCCTGGCTCAGCATGCTCAGCTTGCCCACAACATTAGGCAGTGCGGGCAACACATCGGCGGTTTGCTCTGATGGAACGGCAATCGGCATAGGGTCGGCAGCGCCCGCGAGGCTGGGCTTTAGCAAAGACTGCAACAGCGCCCCACCCGACCGGCGCCATGCAAAGGCCGTGCCGCTCGCCAGGCCCGCCATCACCACCAGCCACACCCACAACGGCCCGCCCAACACCACTTGCGCCAACACCGCAATGGCTGCGAGGAGACCAATTAACACAAGGGCGCGAATAGCGCGATAAATTATTTCCCACATGTTTACACTCGCTTCCTTTTGTAGCAGCCAAACCTCGGTGCAAAGCATCCTGAGCGCAGTCGAAGGATGCGAACATGGCTGAGCTTCGTTAGCCAAGCTCGGCATAGAGTGCATCCTTCGACGCGGCTCCGAAGCCGAACGCTCAGGATGCTGTCGTGAAAAGTTTCGTACACAGTTACTCCAAGAACTTGACTTCGCGCACATGCACGTTTGCCCTGTCCCGCTGGTTCACATCGCGCACCCAAATTTGGATGCGCGTGACCTTGTTCATCGGCGAGCCAAACACCCAGGTCACGGTTGGGTCGGGCGGCAGGCCCTTTTGCAGGTTGGTGTATTGGGTAGGTGTGGCGCTGCCTTCGGTGTAAATGTTGGCTGTCAGCTCCATGTCCATCGCGCCAAAGCTCATCTCCACGCCTTTCAGGCTACGCGA
>JAYTNY010000442.1:0-3165 GCA_043748055.1 Roseobacter sp. | reverse complement strand
GGCCTACTCGGAAACGTCGAAAAACAAGGCCAAAATCGAATTCGCGTGCCACAAACGAACAACTTATTGTTTGCCAAACCCTTAGTCTGAACTCTTACGCAGGCGGCGGCCAGCTCAGCGGCCTCGGCGCCGTTCAGGTGTGGGCACAGTTGGCGCAGCAGAGTGGCGGCATCGGCGGGCCGCAGCGCACCCAGGCGCAACGGTTGGCCGGTGCTGATGCTGCGGCGGCTGGTGATGAGCGCGGCGCAGCCCGCAGGCGGCAGCAGTTGCACATGGGCGTCGTCGCGGGCATCATCCAAAATGACCAACGCGCGTTGGCCTTGCAACGCGGCCAAATACAAATTGCGCAGTTGGGTGGGGTCTTCGGGCAAGCGCTCTGCCGGGTAGAAGGCGCGCAGGGCATCCTCTAGCGCGCGGGCGGGTTCCACCGGGTGGCTGCCGTTGGCGCGCAGCTCGATGACGAGTTGGGCATCCGGAAAGTCGGCGCTGAGGGCGTGGGCGGCGGTGATGGCCAGCGCGGTCTTGCCGACGCCGCCCAGCCCTTGAATGCTGCTGGTGATGGCGCTGGGCCTGCCAATCTTCGCGCCCTCGCGGATGGCGGCGCACAGCGCGGCCAGTTCGGCATCGCGGCCCAAGAAGTGTTCAGGGATGGACCGAAGTTGGTGCAGCGAATCATAGGCACGTTTGGCGGCGTCGGCCCAGGTGGGCACGTCTTTGGCGTCGAAAGTCGTGCGCCATTCGATCTCCGGGCGCGCGCGGCACACGCCATCAAACAAGGCTTGCAGCTTGTTGTGGCTGGCGCAAAACACAATCAGCCCACGCGCTTTGGCCGAGCGCGTTTCTGCGCCCAACTCCTCGTATTCGAGAGTGAGATCGAAACAGAGTTGTTTGATCTCGTCGAGGCTAAACGTGGTGACGAGTTGCTGATGAAATTGCGATGGCACAGATGAGTACGACGCGGGCATGCGCGGATTATCGGCCAAATCACATCACCTGCCCCTGTGATATATTTTGTGCGCCCCAAATCTCAGACATTGCTCATCTCATCCCGTACTATTTCGGGCGTGCCTAAACGGCAAACGACTTCAAGCAATTGGTTGTCACTCCGCGTCCCAGTAGACTCGTTGCAGACTCGTCAGTATGACGCGATCCCAGGAGGTGAATTACCGCAGCAATTTGCAGACTGAGCACATGCTTTTGTCCCCAACCGTAAACGTTTTTTACGTTTTCTTGTGTAAGTTTTTTTGAGTTGTTTGATAGACCATTAAAAGAGGAGAGTTAGTTTTAATATGACTACCATGACCACCCGAAGATCATTTTTATTTAGCGCCGTGGCCGCCAGCTTGATTTTGGCCGCCTGCGCGGCTCCGGCTGCGCCCGCTGCCCCAGCCGCTCCGGCAGCAACAGCCGCCCCCGCTGCTACCGAAGCGCCAAAAGCCACCGAGGCCCCTGCCGCAGCCGCGCCAACCGAGGCGCCGAAAGCCACTGAAGCCCCCGCCGCGACGGCCGCCAAAGACTTCGTCACCTGGTATCAGTACGATGCCACCAACGACGATCCCAAGAACGACGAGCGCGTGGGCAATGCCTATTTGCGCGAGACCGTCCCAGTCTTTAACAAGGCCTACGAGGGCAAGTGGAACTGGGTGAACCAGCCCCAACCCTTCGACAAGATGGAGGCCAACCTGGTGGCCGCCGTGCAAAGCGGTGGCGAAGTGCCCGATCTGATGCAATCGGGGGATGGCAGCGTCGTCACCTTCTTGAAGAACGGCACCATTCAGGATTTGACAGAGTGGGCCAAAGCCCAATCCTGGTTTGCGGATTTGGACCCCGCTTCGGTTGCGGCTTGCACAGTAGATGGCAAACTGTATTGCGTTCCGATGTCGCAGGGGCCGGCGGTGGTGTTCTATTGGACAGCCCACTTCCCCAACGGCTTCCCCAAGAACCCGGCAGACTTTATGAAAGAGGCCGAGGCGCTGAAGGCCAAGAACGTGAAAGCCATTACGTTCTTCGGTAGCACCGCGTTCGATGGTGAAGGCGTGACCCGCTTCATCTGGACAGCCGTGAGCAGCTTTGGTGGCAAGTTCAGCGACGGCGCAGGCAAGATGACCTTGAACACACCAGAGAACGTCAAAGCTGTCGCGTTCATCCGCGAGATTGTGGCGAAGGGCTATGCCACCGATGAGACTTTCCAGGGCACGCAAACCCCGTTTGTGGAAGAAGAGCCTTTCAAGACAGCGACTGTGGCCTCATTCCCCACCGGCATCTTCGGCTATCGCTACGTCAACCCGCTTACGGCCCCATCTGGCAAAAAGTATGAGAAGAAGAACGAGCAGGACATGCTGGATGCTATTGCCGCTGGCGAGGTCGCCGTTGGCCCGTTCCTGGCCGATGAGGGCAAGACCCCCGGCTGCGGCAACGGCGTGGGTGGCTTTGTTATTCCGGTGGGTGCCAAGAACATCGAGGCCGCCCACGACTACAACAACTGGGTGATGACGGGTGAGCAGAATGGCAAGTGGGTGCAAGGCCCCGGCGGCGGCTTCCCCGCGCTCAAGGCTACGTTGGCTACCGAGGCATTCAATACGCCGTTCTACAAGCAGGCCGGTGCGGCTGCGCAAGCCAGCGCTTGCTCGCCGTGGTATGGCTCGTTGGATCGCCGCGCCGAGGCCAAGAAGGTCATCATGACAGCGGTCTACAAACTGATCAAGGAAGACCCGAAGGCCGACATTCCTGCAACGCTGAAGGCAGCCGAGGAAGAGTACAACAAGGCCAGCTAGGTCAAGATCGCAGCGGCCAAGCAAGTTTGTTGAATAGACCTCTAGCCAACGCACATGCGTTCGCCAGAGGTCTAATTTTTTGCCTCAAATACGCCATTGCCGTTGGCCCGAGCGATAGCGCCGTAAACCTGCGCGCTGGGTTTGGGGGTTCGCTTAAACGTTGTGCGATCAACGGCAACCAAGCCCAAGCGCGGCCCATATCCGAAGATCCACTCGAAGTTGTCGAGCAGCGACCAATGCACATAGCCCCACACTGGCACGCCGTCGCGCATGGCGCGTCCTACGCCTTCGATAGCAAGCGGGATGTACGCCGCGCGTTGACGGTCATCCAGCGTGGCAAGGCCGTTTTCGGTCACCATCACCGGCAACCCGGTGGCCTCGTGGGCGTAGC
>JAYTNY010000441.1:0-26246 GCA_043748055.1 Roseobacter sp. | reverse complement strand
TCGGCCACGCGCGCAGGCGTGCCAAAAATCGTGTCGTTTTTGAACGGCGATGTGGCGGCGATGCGTTGGGCCTCGGCTTCGGTCTCGGCCACGACGATGGCGTCGGCGGCCCAGGTCTTCACAATGTCGTCGTAGTTGCGGCCAATGGCAGCGCAGTGCCCACGCAGCACATTCAGCTTATGCGCGTAGGTTGCGAGATCGCCCCCTGGCAGATTCCACCAATCCGCATGTTGCGCTACCAGCCGCAGCGTTTTTTGCTCACCGCCACCGCCAATCAAAATAGGCGGGATGGGGCTTGGGCGCGGCGAACAACACGCGTTGGCGATCTTGTAATGCACGCCTTCGTAGCTGACGTAGGGCTCGGCCCACAAGCGTTTGACGATCTCCAACGTCTCGGCCAACTGTTCCAGCCGCACCGAGGCTTTGGGAAAGTCGAAGTTGTAGGCGTGGTACTCCGGCTCCATCCAGCCTGCGCCAATGCCAAACAAAAAGCGCCCACCGGTGAGGAGCTGGATATTTGCGACTGTTTTGGCAAGCAAGGCCGGGTTGCGATACGACTGGCAAAACACGCTGCTGCCGAATTTCAACGCCGGGTAGGCCGCCGCGAAATACGCAATGGTGCTGACGCATTCCAGGTAGGGCGTTTCGGGCGATATTCCGGCGAACCAGGGGATCACGTGGTCATCTACCCACACCGAATCAATATAAGGTTGAATGCGCTGTAGGGTGCCGTGAATTTGCTGGACAAACGTTGCGCCATCGCTGTTATCGAACGGGAAGGAAGGCATGTGCCAACCCAATTGAATTTTGTTCATAGCTGCGCACTATGGACGGAAACCAGAATATGTTCAACCGCAACAAGGGCTTGTGCGTTTCTAGGTAACTTGTCACCGATTTGCCCGTATTTTCACGTCATTTTCTTGTCAGTTTGACAATTTTTTAACGCCTATCTAAACTAGTTCAAGTTGCAAGGCATGAACCTACGTTTTTATAGGCAACGATGAGTTTTAGTTTGAGCGTTTTAGGTTGAGTGCCACCCAGAGGTGATGATGTCAATAAGCAAACGGCCCCCTAACCCCAAGTTCACAGGTGTTGACACCTTTAGTGATGTTCACGGCCGTTACCAATTTCGCTACCCCACCGATTGGGTTCGGCATGAATTAGAGGGTCATCCGCAGGGCGTTTTATTTTCGCCCTACGCCAATCAAGAGTTCCCAAAAACGTTTATCTCCGCCTATGCCACGCGCATGGAATTTGATGTGACGGCGGAAGACATGGCTGATCTGGCTCCCGCAGTCCATGAAGGGTTGCATCAGCTGGATGGCGTGCACATTGAGCACCAGGCGGATGCGGCTTATGGCAACTTGCTGAAGTTTGACCGCACCTTTACCTTCCGAGAAGGCGATGCGGTGCGCAAACGGCACACTTGGATCATGTATGTCGCCAACTGGCAAATCGTGTTCGCCTATCAAGGCGAATCCATCGAAGATTATGAGTATTGGTTGCCAATGGGCAACACCATGTTCTTCCACATCAAAATTCCAGATTCTTTCTGGTTTGCCACCGATCGTGATCTGAACGGCTTCAGCCAACCATTGGTTCAAGAGGTGCAAAAGTAATCTGAACCCTGTCGATTAGGCAACGGGCATGACGACTGCACAAACTACCCACTTGACCGAAGACAAAGACCACCGGCGCAATCGGTGGGTCAAAGTTATTGTGCTTGTCGGCATTCTGGAATTGCCGTTGCTAGTGTGGCTGTGGCTCTCGATGATTAATCCGCCGGTGCGTTTCACCAATCATCGCGATCAAATTGCCGCGGTTCTGCGTCAGCATGGGGTTTCTTTCAACGAAGTCTATCTCGATCAGGGTTGGCCGGATCGCATCAACAGCCAGACTTATGGCGCAAATGTGAGTATCTATATCACTGATGCAGCAGGCACAGCGAGGTCATCAGATGCGTCCGCGTTATCCGCAGCAACACCCATCAGCGGGCGGTTGGAGTGCCGCGTGCAGAAACGCAACTGCTGGTTTCAGTCTGCTCGGCTCAAGATTGGGCGCGAGGAGTTGACTGATTTGGTGGTAGCCGTGAAGCCGGAGCCGACATGGCAGGACAGACTGCGCGACGTTCTGGCGCGGCTCAAGTTAAGTTCGTAGGAGCGAGGCATGCCTCGCCCCTACTTTTGCAAGAGGTCTAATCTAATCTAAGTTTGACAGTCGTTGTGCCAGACCCTACACTGATTTAACCTTAACCGGTTCATTTGTTTAGTGGTAAAAGGTTTGTGAGGCAGCCGTATGAAGCCTCATGAATGTTCTTCTACCGATGAATAAATGACCCGATGCCCGCATGTCGGGCCAAGACAAAAATTGCTCAGTTAAGGCAGAGCAAAGGTGACCGTTCTAACTAATTCTTACAGAAGGAGCAAAGTATGTCCCAGAAACGTCAATTGAATCGCCGCGATTTCCTTCGCATGTCTGCCATGACTGCAGCAGGTGCAGCACTGGCCGCCTGCGGTGGCGGATCCCCGACCGCCGCACCAGAGGCCCCGGCTGCTGCGCCCGCAGCAACCACGGCCCCCGCAGCAGCCGCTCCGGCGGCACAGGCAGCCACCGCAGTGCCCATTGCGCCGACAACTGTTGCCGCAGCCACGGCAGCACCTGCAATGGACGCCTCCAAGTTCAAGCAAGCGCCTATGTTTGATGACATGGTCGCAGGGGGCAAGCTGCCACCCGTAGATCAACGCCTGCCCAAGAACCCCTACACCCCGCCGCATGCCTGGCTCACCACCGGCAAGTATGGTGGCACGCTCACCAAAGCCTACAACAACAACTGGGGCATCACCGGCTTCATCACCGAAATGCAATATGGTCACTCGCCGCTGCGCTGGTTGAAGGACGGCTTGGCGATTGGCCCTGGCTTGGTCGAAAGCTGGGAAAGCAATGCCGATGCGTCCAAGTGGACGTTCAAACTGCGCGAGGGCGTGAAGTGGTCGGACGGTGAGGCTTTCACCACCAAAGACATCATGTATTGGTGGGAGTACACCGTTGGCGGCAACGGCAAAGAGAAAGAGTTTGGTGACTTCAAGCCGATCAACGCGCCGCCCGACGAGGCCCGCTCTGGCAAAGGCACGCTGATGACGCTGAACGCCCCGGATGATTTCACATTCGAGATGGTGTTCGATGCCCCGGCCCCCTTGACGGCTGACCGCTTGGCTATGTGGACGAACGCATTCATCGGCCCAGGCTGGGTGTTGCCGCGCCACTACATGGAGCAGTTCAACCCGGTGTTGCAGAAGGGCAAGTTCAAGGACTGGGAGACACACCAGACCAAGTTCAACCACAACAACCCCGACTATCCGCGCCTGACAGGCTGGAAGCTGACCACGTTTGAAGACGGCGTGCGCTCGGTGTGGGAGCGCAACCCGTATTACTGGGCCGTTGACAAAGAGGGCAATCAGTTGCCCTACATCGATCGTATCAACGTCACCGCTCTCAAAGATAATCAAATCGAGAAGTTGTCCTACACCTCGGGCAAAGTTGACCACGCGCATTTCCACAACCAAACCCTGGCCGACATCCAGAGCTTGAAGGAAGCCGAGCCGACCAGCAACCTCGAAGTCCGTTTCTGGGATTCAGGTTCGGGCACAGGCTCGCTCTACTTCTTTAACTTGGATTACAAAGAGCCTAAGTTGCGCGAAGTGTTCCGCGACAAGGCTTTCCGCCAGGCGCTCAGCATTGCCTACAACCGCGCAGATGTGCAGAAGGCCGTCTACTTCGGTTTAGGTGAGCTGACCAGTGGCACGATGAGCCCGAAGGCCATCGAGTACAACATCAACGACGAAGGCAAGAAAGCCTATGCCGAATGGCGCGATGCCTTTGTGAAGTATGACCCAGCCGCAGCCGAGAAGATGCTGGACGAAGCTGGCTACAAGAAGGGTGCAGATGGCAAGCGCACCATGAAAGATGGCAGCAAGCTGGAGATCAATGTCACCATCGGCTCCAACGATTCGCAGCCTGGCATGGAGCACCTTTCTAAGAACGAGCGCTTGGTGCGCGATTGGCAAGCCATCGGCCTTGATGCCAAGATCAGCGTGATTCCCTCCGAAGGCGGCGACGAGAAATGGCGTGCTGGCGAAATCCCGATGAAGACCGCGTGGGAAGTGGGCGATGGCCCCAACCACCTGGTGTATGCGTCGTGGGTGGTGGCCGACGAGCCAGACCGCTGGGCACCGCTGCACGGCAAGGGCTATAGCCTGAAGGGCACCGAGTCCGAGAAGCAGGAACTGGACAAGGACCCCTGGACACGCAGCCCGGCCCGCATCAACGATGGTGAGAAGGACGCATTCGCGCCCATCGCCGAGATCCACAAGCTCTACGACCAATCTAAGGTTGAGCCGGATCCGATGAAGCGCCACGCGTTGGTGTGGCAGATGATCAAGATTCATGTGGCCGAAGGCCCGTTCTTCAGCGGCACAATCACCAACCCCCCACGCATCATTCTGGTGCGCAAGGGCTTGCTGAACGTCCCGACCAGCGAGGACTTGTTGAAGGACGGTTTGGGTGGTTTCGTGAACCCCTGGATCATCCCCAGCCCGGCGGTCTATGACCCCGAGACGTGGTTCTGGGACGACCCGACCGCGCATGCCGGTTAATTGAGTTTGCGGTAATGACGACACAAGAAGGGAGGAAACTCCCTTCTTGTGTCTATTACCTGTTTGTTTGCATTTGTTTATTAAGGGAGAGTGGCCATGGTTAGTTTTGTTGCGCGCCGTCTTGTGAATATGGTCGTCCAGCTCGTGTTTGTGTCCATTATCGGCTTCTGGATTATTCAACTTCCCCCGGGTTCAATTCTTGATGTCAAAATTGAGAAGTTGCGGGCACAAGGTGGCAATCTGCAGCAATCACAAATTGATTCGTTGCGCGCCCGTTACGGTGTGGATGATCCGTTTCTCACCCAATACTGGAAGTGGATTTCACGCTCGCTGCAAGGCGACTTTGGCACGTCGTTCGACACCGATCAGAAAGTTGGTGATCGCATTTTCAGTCGTCTGGGGATTTCAATTGGTCTTTCGCTAACCGCTTTGTTCATTACTTATTTGATCTCGATCCCCGTTGGGGTGTACTCTGCGACCCATCGCTATACCATCCCGGATTATTTAGCAACGCTCTTTCAATTTATAGGGATATCCGTACCCAGCTTTCTGTTTGCGCTGCTTTTGCTGATTGCAGCCACGCAACTCTGGAACCAACCCATTGGGGGCCTATTTTCACCTCAATTTATTGATGCGTCGTGGAGCCTCGCCAAAGTGTGGGACTTCATTAAGCATGTCTGGATCATCGTGGCTGTGTTGGCGGTTGTCTCTACGGCTGGCCTGACGCGCGTGATGCGCGGCAACTTGCTGGATGTGCTGAATTCACAATACATCCAGACCGCGCGCTCCAAAGGGCTAAAAGAGAGTAAGGTGATTTGGAAACACGCTGTTCGTAATTCCATTCACCCGTTGGTCATGGGCATCGGCACAATCTTGCCTTACATGATTACAGGCGATACGCTCATCGCCACCATCTTGAGCCTGCCGACGATTGGCCCGTTGTATTTGGATGCGCTCAGGACGCAGGATATTTATCTGGCTGGCACAATCCTCGTCTTGTTATCGTCGCTACTGTTGGTTGGCAACCTCATTGCCGATCTGGTGCTGGCCGCGGTTGACCCACGCGTGCGTCTGGAATAGTAGAGCCGCCGCGTCTCTACAGTAATCTACAAAGGAAAAACACTATGGCAACAATTGCCCCAACACTGAAAACAGGATTGAAGGCCAAAAAGGTTGAGGATGTCGGCCAACTTCCACAATGGAAGCTGATGGTGCGGCGCTTCCGCAAGAGCAAACTTTCCGTCGCTGCGCTCATGGTGCTGCTCGTCTTGTATGTCCTCACCATCCTCAGCGATTTTCTGGCCCCCTATCCGCATGATCAGCTTGATTCCAACTCGACCTTTGCTGCGCCCAGCAAGCTCGTTAGCGGGCCACAAGGCATTGGCATCAATGGCCTCAAACAAGAACTGAATAAAAAATTATTCAAGTACGAATACAAGATTGACCCTGAAGTCGTCTATCCCATTAAGTTCTTTGTTAAAGGCTTTCCATACAAGTTGTTTGGCATCATTTCAACTGATGTCCATCTGTTTGGCATAGAAGTGCCAAAGAACAAAGACCCTGCTGCACTGGACCCTAAATTGTTTTTGTGGGGTGCCGACAAAGAGGGGCGCGACTTGTTCTCGCGGGTGATGAAAGGCAGCCAGATTTCGATGTGGGCAGGATTCATCGGCGTCGTGATTGCCGTTGTTCTTGGCACGCTGATCGGCACTGCATCCGGCTTTTTTGGTGGCAAGCTGGACAATGCCATTCAACGTGTGGTCGAGCTGGTTCAGTCGTTCCCCGAACTGCCGCTCTTCCTGGCATTGGGAGCCAGTTTGCCCGTAAACGTGCCGCCCCTCACGCGTTTCTTGCTGATTACCGTCATCATCGGGTTGATTCGTTGGACAGGTCTCTCGCGTGAGGTGCGTGGCAAAGTGCTGGCATTCCGTAACGCCGATTACACCAACGCTGCCCGGACTGCCGGTGCTTCGGATTGGCACATCATCACCCATCACATGGTGCCCAACGTGATGAGCCACGTCATTGTGGTCGGCATGTTGGCTATCCCCGCCGCCGTCGGCACCGAGACCGCACTCAGCTTCCTCGGCCTCGGCATTCAATCGCCATCTGTCTCGTGGGGCTTGTTGCTGCGCGATGCCAGCACTATTCAGGCTGCCGTGACCTATCCCTGGCTTTTGATCCCGGTCGCTGTGCTGCTGGTCATGGTATTGGCTTTTAACCTGCTAGGCGATGGTGTGCGCGACGCGGTTGACCCATACGCTTAACAACTGGAACAGGACAACCTAATCTAATATGGCAACACATACAGCATCTAAGGCGGAAAATAATTATTCGTCAGCAGACGTGACCGCAGCCAGCGCATTTACCACCGATGACGATGTGATTCGCGTGCAGAATCTGCAACTGAATTTCTACACAGCCATTGGCACCGTGCGGGCGCTCAATGGGGTGAACTTCAACATCCCGCGTGGCAAAGTGCTTGGCGTCGTTGGCGAATCGGGTTGCGGCAAGAGCCAGACCGGACTGGCTGTCATGCAGCTAACACCCGCCGTCGGCAAATATGAAGGCGGCGAAATTAACTTTAAGGAAGACCCATCGACTAAGGATCCCGTCAACATTCTTTCTCTGGGCAAGAACAGTGATGAGATGCGCGCCATTCGCGGCAACAACATCTCGATGATCTTCCAGGAGCCGATGACCTCGCTCAACCCGGTCTTCACGGTTGGCAGCCAGATCGAAGAGGCCATTTTGCTGCACCAGACCAAAGACAAGGCTGAGGCCCGCAGACGCGCAATTGACGTCCTCGATAAAGTGGGTATGCCCAACCCCAAGCGCATCGCCGATTCATATCCGCATCAGCTTTCGGGCGGTATGCGGCAGCGCGCCATGATTGCGATGGCGCTGTCTTGCACGCCAGTGCTGTTGATTGCGGACGAGCCGACCACCGCGTTGGATGTGACAACAGAAGCGCAGATTTTGGAATTGATGCGCGGGTTGCAGGCGGAGTACGGCACCTCGATCATGTTCATCACCCACAACATGGGTGTGGTGGCACAGATGTGCGATGAAGTGGCTGTCATGTATCTGGGCCGCGTCATCGAGCGCGCCTCGATAGACGACATCTTCTACAACCCCAAGCATCCGTATACGGTTTCGCTCCTGCGTTCCATTCCACACTTGGGTGCCGAACGCGCCGAAAAGCTGGAGTCCATCAAAGGCTCCGTGCCCGATCCATACTCAAAAGTGACCGGTTGCCCGTTTCACCCGCGTTGTCCGGCGCACATGCCTGGCATCTGCGATGTGACCATGCCCGACGAGATTATGATCGGCGAGCGTCATAGTGTGCGTTGCCATCTGTATCTGTAAAACCACAAGGTTTTAAGTTTTTTTTGAGATTCAATTCATGGAAAAGAAAATAGGCGAGACACTGCTTCAGGTCAATGGTCTGAAGATGCACTTCCCGATACAGGCTGGCTTTTTGCGGCGCACTGTTGGCTATGTCAAAGCGGTAGATGGCATTGACTTCTATATCAAACAGGGTGAGACGCTGGGTTTGGTGGGTGAATCGGGCTGCGGCAAGAGCACGACCGGGCGCGCCATCATGCGTTTGTATGATCCAACGGCGGGCGAAATTATCTTCAACGATCCCAAGCAGGGCCAGATACACCTGGAGAAAATGAGCCAACAGCAGCTAAAGGCTGTGCGCCCAAACATGCAGTTTATCTTCCAAGACCCGTTCAGCTCCCTCAACCCGCGCCTAACCGTGGGCGACATTGTGGGCGAGCCGCTGGTGGTGCAGGGGATTGCATCGGGGCAGAAACTGAAAGATCGGATCGCCGAATTGCTGTCCGAGGTCGGCATTCGGCCCGAAAACATGAGCCGCTATCCGCATGCCTTCTCCGGCGGTCAGCGCCAGCGCATTGGCATTGCGCGCTCGTTGGCACTCAATCCCAAGCTCATCATCTGCGATGAGCCTGTCTCCGCGCTGGATGTTTCGATTCAGGCGCAAGTGCTGAACCTGCTGGAAGAATTGCAGCAGAAGTATGGCCTGACGTATCTGTTTGTTGCGCACGATTTGAGCGTGGTCGAACACATCGCCGACCGCGTGGCGGTGATGTATGTGGGCTACATCGTGGAGATGGCGAAGACCTCGTCGCTCTACTTCTCGCCCAAGCATCCTTATACCGAGGCGTTGCTAGCATCCATCCCCAAAGCCGACCCGCGCGATCGGCATCGCCCCATGAAGCTACCCGGCGATGTGCCTTCGCCTGCCAATCCACCAAAGGGGTGTTACTTTCACCCGCGTTGCGCCTATTGCGAAGACATTTGCAAGACCGAGCGCCCGCCGCTGCGCAACATCGGCGATGAGCACTTTGTAGCTTGTCACTTTGCCGAGAAGCTGGTGCTGAAAGGCGTTAAGAAAAGCGCGAGCGCGCACATGCTGGAAGTTCCAAAGCCGCTGCCCGGCAAAGGCCCAAAGACGCAGGACGTGTCCGCAGGCATGGTTGCATAAGCGAAGCAATGTTCTACGCACTCTATTCTGAGTGCGTAGAACAGACCTGGGTACTCAAAATTTAATTGCGAGCGACCCGCAAAAAACAAACCAGGGTTCTCTGAGAACCCTGGTTTGTTTTTTGTAGATTTCCTATTGCCTATCAATTGGTTGTGTCCAATCAATGCCGTCTACAATCTGCAAAGTTTTGTAAAGTCGTAAATCTAAACTTAGAGCCTATCCCAATTGGTTATCAGGGACGACATCCTTATAAGGGATGTCGTCCCTATTGAGATAGGTTTTTAGTCATGAGGTGAAGTTTGTTTTCGTTTCGTATCGCTCAGAAAAAGCGTGTTGTATGTGTTGTACGTGTCGTATGTGTTGAGCGTATTAAGCGCATCGTGCGTGTCGTTGCATTGCTGGCAACCTGCGTTTTGCCCGCCTGCACCATCAATCAGGCCGAACCCACTCCGACCCCGCTGTCGAGAGCACCTACAGCCATCCCTCCCACCTTTACCGTGGGCGTGGGGCCGGTGGTTAAGCGCCTGCAAATTTCGGCGCGGGTGCAGCCCAAAGAAACAGCCGATCTTTATTTCGAGACCGATGGGCGAATCTTGACCGTGCCGTTCAAAGACGGCGCATCCGTAAAGCAAGGCGACATTCTGGCCGAGCTGGATGTGACGGACATGCGCAACGAACTGGAACAACGCCAGGTTGAGTATGAGACCGCGCAGACCGTGCTTTCAAACACGGTTAAGGGCTATACGCGCACGTTAACGCTGGCGCAGTTAGACGTAGACCAGGCCAAGCTCAGGCTGGATATTGCCATTCAACAATCTGGCGACGCCGAAGTGAAACTGACCCAGAACGACCTGGATCGCAATCAGCGCAACATTGACGCAATCAACAACTCCATCAAGATAGCCCGTGCCGCGTTCGACCAAGCCGGTGCCGACAATGCGGCGAAGGTGTTGGAGGAAGCCCAACTAGAGCGTGCGCGTTTGCAAGCGACTTACGAGCGCGCGCTCTCGAACCAAAAAGTGGCTACGCTGCAGGTGGCGCTGCTCCGCCGTGATCTGGATCGCGCGCGGCTGAATTACCAAACGGTGCTGGCAAATGTTGACCCCAACTTGGTGAGCAACGTGGAGCGCGCGCGCCTGGCCTACGAAGGCGTGCAAAAGCGCTTGTCGCGGTCGGTGTTGGTGGCACCGTTTGATGGCGTGATCTCTCAGCAATTTGCGCGGGTGGGGTCGAACGTGCGCGCGCTGGTTCCGCTCATCAAGCTGGCCAAACCCGGCGAACTGGTGTTGGTCAGCACGTTGACTTCTATTCAATACTCGCAAGTGGATGTCAACGCAGCGGTGGCGTGCTATTTTGATAATGCGCCTAATACACCGGTCAACGGCATCATCTCTGAATTCCCAAAGATGCCACAAGAAGCCACCAACCAACTGGCAAATATCAAATTAGCGGATGGCGTGAAGCTGGAAATTTCGCGTCTGGCGCGGTGTATCACGGTGCTGGGTGAGACGAAGGATGTGTTGTGGCTGCCACCCCAGGCCGTGCGTAGTTTTCAGGGCCGCCGCTTTGTGGTGTTGCGTGGCGAA
The DNA here is from genome assembly GCA_043748055.1 of Roseobacter sp. Taxonomy (GTDB): domain Bacteria; phylum Chloroflexota; class Anaerolineae; order J036; family Brachytrichaceae; genus JANMVQ01. The sequence continues at coordinate 15,492 of JAYTNY010000441.1, read as the reverse complement.
AATGGCGCACGCCAACGTGTGGATGTTGAGATTGGCCTCGAAGCAGATGACCGCGTTGAAATAAAGACGGGCGTGAAACAGGGCGATGTGGTGGTTGGGCCGTAGGTTAAACAGATTGAATGAATTGATGTAATGGGACGACTAACTGGATTTTTTGAGCTGGCACTGCGCCGCCTGCGCAGCCAATCGGCATTGGTGGCGTGCGTGCTGTTGGGCGTGACGATGGCCGTGGCGTTTGCGTCGGCCATCCCCGCATTTGTGAACAGCGCCCAGTTGCGCGTGCTGCGCAAATTACTCACCGCCACCACGGGCCGTGATTCAACTGCGGGCGCAACGGCTGAAGGCAAACGCGGCGACCCGCTCTCCATGCGCTTCGCCTATGTCAGCGCACTGGGTGGGCCACTGACCCTTGAGCAACTGCACGATCTGGACGCGTTTATGCGGACGCGCATTCAAGCGCGCACCATTTTGCCGGTGGCGCAGGCGGGCACATTTATTCGCACCGATGACTGGTCGGTGTGGCCTGCATCGGGCACGCGCACCGGCAAGCTGTATGCCAAACAAGAGCGGCCCATGGTCTATGCCACCATGGATGTGATAGACGGCATCGAGCAGCACATTCAACTCGAAGAAGGCGTGATGCCCGCCGACGCACCAAAGGATGGCATGCTGCCGATCTTGGTTCATCGCCATTTCAGCGACAAGATGGGTGTGCGCCCAGGCGATGTGTTTAGCCTGACGCTGCGCGTGGCGGTGCGCGCTACCGGCAACACCGGCAACACCATTCGGCAAATCGAAGTGATGGCGAAGGTGTCGGGCGTGTGGGAGCCGATTAACGCCGACGAAGATTTTTGGTTCGTCTCGCCGTTTGGTCTATCCGATGGGTTGTTGGTGACGCGCGACCTGTTTGAAACGCGGGTGGCTCAATTGTTGCCCCAACCCGTGGAGTTTGTCCTCTACAACTACAACCTAGACGACGCGCCGCTGCAATCCGAATTAGTAGCCCCCTTGCTGGCGCGCCTTAATACGTTACGAAACGATGTGTTTGAAAAGCGGCCCGGCATGACGCAGGCGACGAATGTCTCGACGGTGCTCACATCGTATGTAAAGGCCTCTGGCGAGATGACGCTGCTGATGGTTGCGTTTGCCACACCGCTGCTCGTCATCGTGTTGTATTTCATCGTGCTGGTTTCGGGCATGGTGGTGCGGCGGCAAGAGGCCGAGCTGGTGACGTTGCGCAGCCGAGGCGCATCCTCTGGCGATATGCTGGCGTTGTATGCCATCCAAAGCATCATCATCGGCGTGTTCGCGCTCATTATTGGCATGCCATTGGGCTACCTGATTGGTGCGTTTATGACCGGCATCCGCACCTTCCTCGATTTCAGCGGGCTGATTCGGTTTTCAGTTGGCGATTTTCTAAGTTCGTTTAGCCCACAATTTTTGCCCTTTCGTTTTGCGATTGGCGCGGCAGTTGTCGCCACGTTCGCCACCATGCTGCCAGCCGTCAGCGCATCGCGTTCTACGGTGGTGTCGTTTAACGCGGGCCGGGGCCGCAGCACCCGTGGCCCTTTGTGGCAACGTTTCTTTTTGGATGTGTTGCTGCTGGTGCCAGTGGCTTACGGCTACATGCAGTTGCAGCAGCAAGGCAACATCGGCCTGTTTGGGCGCACGCTCTCCAACGAGAACCCCTTGCGCGACCCGGTGCGCTACTTGCTGCCTATGTTGCTGATGACCAGCATTGCGCTCCTCGTGTCGCGCTTCTTTCCGCTGGTGATGCGGTTGATCGCCTCGGTGTTGCGACGGCTGGGCAGCAGCGTGCCGTTTGCCACGCCCATGTTGTTGGCCGCGCGCGAGCTGGGGCGCTCGCCCAAAGACTATCTCGGCTCGTTGCTGTTGCTCATTGTGGCGACGGGCATCGCCACGTTCGGCGCATCCACCGCCAAGACGCTGGACGGGCATTTGACCGACTCGGTGTACTTTGTCAGTGGGGCCGATCTGCGGCTGGAGGAGGATGCCCCATCCAACAAACCCAAAGCGACGGGCGGCCCAGGCGGCCAACCCGCTCAGCCCCCGCCCGACGACGGCAAGCCCGAAATCTGGTCGTTTTTACCCGTCGAAGATCATTTGACGATACCCGGTGTGCAGGCCTACACGCGCATGGCTACGCTTTCGGTGCAACCCAAAATTGCCCGGCAGATTGGCGACTACCGCTTGAAGGTGCTGGACTATTACGAGGCCAGCCAGGTGATGCGGCAAGCCTATCGCCCGGATTACGCCTCCAAGTCTTTTGGCGCGCTCATGAACACAATTGGCGCGCAGCCGGATGCCATTCTCGTTCCGCCCGTCTTCTTGACGTTGAACAAGAAAGCGATTGGTGATCCGCTTCAGTTGCAAATCATCACCACCGAAGGCCGCGTGCCCGTGACCTATACCATCGCTGGCACCTTCCTCAATTTCCCCACTGTGCAGCCCAAAGAAGACGAGTTTGTTTTTATTGCCGACATGGAATACACCTTCGAGAAGATGGGCAAAGCTGTGCCCTACGATGTGTTGCTCTCGCTGGCGCCAAACGCCAGCGGCACCGCTGTGTCTAACCGGGCCAACGAGATGGGGTTTATGGTGACGAGAACCTATGACGCGCGTCTGAACATTGAAGAGCAACAGCAAACGCCGGAGCGCCAGGGTTTGTTTGGCATCTTGACGGCGGGTTTCTTTGCCTCCATTGCCCTGACGATTATTGGCTTTGTGCTGTATTCGCTGCTGTCGTTCCGCCGCCGCTCTGTCGAACTAGGGGTGTTGCGCACGCTGGGTTTGTCATCTGGGCAGATGGCGGGCTATCTCACGTTGTCGCAACTGGGCATTGTGTTGGCGGGCACGGCGGCGGGCGCAGGTGCTGGCATTCTGGCTGGGCGGTTGTTCATCCCGTTCTTTCAGGTGTCGGGCAAACTGGTTTCTGAGGTGCCCGCGTTTTATATTCGCATCGCATGGACAGAGTTGGCCGTGGTGTGCGGGGTGATCGCGGCTGCGTTCACCGTCGCCATCCTCGCCACGTTGCTGTTCCTGCGCCGTATGCGCGCCTTCGAGGCCATCAAGTTGGGCGGCGTGTCCTAATGCACGATAATGCGAAGGACTAAACAAAGACTGGAGGAAAGCATGAGCATTACAAAAGAGATCGCCCAATTTCTGGATAAAGTGGCCCTGTTCAATGGCCTGAATTCGCGCCAACTGGAACACCTTGCTAAACAGGTGATTGGCCGAAACTATGAAGCCGGGCAAACCATTGTGGTTCAAGGTTCCGGTGGCGAAGGCTTTTTTGTTGTCCAATCGGGCAACGCCGAGGCGGTGTTGGAGCGCGCCGATGGCAGCAAATCGGTGGTGAACACCTTTGGCCCCACCAGCTACTTTGGCGAGTTGGCCTTGCTGGATGACGGCCCACGCACGGCTTCCGTCATCGCCACCGAACCCACGCGCTGCCTCGTGCTTACGCGCTGGGATTTTCTGGCGACGCTGCGCGGAGACTCGGAGATGTCGATTCTGATTTTGCAAGAACTGGCCCGCCGCTTCCGTCAGACGTTGGGCGCGATGTAGCTGTCTTGAAATGCCCCAACTGTAATTTTGACAGCCCGCCCCACATGCGCTTTTGCGGCATGTGCGGCACGCGGCTCTCGCTCACTTGCCCCGCTTGCAATTTTGAGAACCCCGCCTTCTTTCGCTTCTGTGGCAATTGCGGCACGACGCTGAATGAGTCGGCGCTGTTGATTGAACTGACTGCGCCATCAACAGCGCCCACTGAAGCCGCAGGGGCAGCGCTGCCCCTACCCACTGGTGAACGCCGCATTGCCACCGTCGTTGTCACCGACCTCACCGGCTCGACCGTGCTGCTAGAGAAAGTGGGCACCGAGGTTTGGGTGGAGCTGATGAACCGCGTGCTGCACATCCTGGAAACCGAGATTACGCGCTTTGGCGGCTGGGTGGAGCAGTTTCGCGGCGATGGCTTAGTAGCCTTCTTTGGCGCAACCGTTGCCCACGAGGACGACCCCGAACGCGCCGTGCTGGCTGCGTTGGCGATGCAAGATGCGCTCGGTGCATTCACCCCTGAAGTATCACAGCATTACAGCATCAACTTAAAGTTGCGCGTTGGCGTAAACACGGGCGAGGTGATTGTGGCCGCACCCGGCGAACGCCGACCGCACAGCGAAATCGCGATGGGTATCGCCATCTCGGTGGCCGACCGGATGGAAGGCGCGGCTTCGCCCGGCACTGTGTTGGTCAGCGATGACACGTATCGCCTGGTCGAAACCAAATTCGAGTGGCAATCGCTCGGTGAGATTAACGTGCAAGGCATCGCGCATCCCATTGCTGTGCATCGCCCGCTCTCCATCAAAGCCACCACCGAAGATGACCCACAGCAACTGGCCCATGAGTTGCAACCTGACCTGCCTTTAATTGGCCGCGACGATGAATTTTTGACGTTGCGGCGCTGTGTAGAAGATGTGTTGAGCGGGCGTGGCCGCATTGTGTTGCTAACGGGCGAGAAGGGTCTGGGCAAATCGTTTCTCATCAACCAACTGCGCGAGTATTTTGCCCACCGTGATGCGTTGATGACTGAGGCGAAAACTGAGGCGAAAAATGCTGCGGAGATTGAGGGAGTCCATGTTACGCCCATCACCTGGCTGCGCGGGCGCTGCCGCTCGTATCACCAGGGCTGGCCTTTCTCGATGTGGGTAGACGCATTGCAGGGCTGGTTGGGTGCCGCCGAGTGCGACTCGAAGGAAGAACTACGCGATGAACTGCGCGGCCAGACCCAAACGCTGTGGGGCGAGGGCTTCGCCGAGCATTACCCGTATCTCGCCTCGCTGCTCTCGTTGCCGCTGGAAGAAGAATTCAGCGGGCGTATGCGCCACCTGACCAGCGAAGACCTGCGCCAACGCTATTTTCTGGCGCTGCGCAACTGGGCTGAGGCGATGAGCAAACGGGGGCCGCTGGCGTTTATTTTTGCGGATATGCAATGGGCCGATTCGACCTCGCTGGAGGCCTTGCAATATTGCCTGCCGCTGAGCGACACCGAAGCCTTGCTGTATGTGCTGGTGGGCCGGGTGGAGCGCGAGGCCCCCATGCAAGCGTTCAGCCAATATCTGGCCGCCGAATACCCGCATCGCTTAACCAGCATCAATTTGTTGCCGCTGAGCCAAGAGCAAAGTGCGCAACTGATCAAGGCCTTGCTCGGCGACAAGGCGCTCTCCGAATATGCACGCGATCTGATTTTGCAGAACGCCGAGGGTAACCCCTATTTTCTGCAAGAGATGATTCGTTCGCTGGTGGCGGGTGGCGTATTAATACGAGATGGCAGTACTGACAAATGGCGCATGACTCGCGCTATCTCCTCGTTGGATTTGCCGGGCAGCTTGCAACAACTGCTGCAAGCCCGCATCGATCAACTCTCGACCGAGGAGCGATTCGTGTTACAGGTCGCCGCCGTCATCGGCTCGGTGTTCTGGGCCAATGTGGTGGCCGCATTAGCAGGGGCGCTGGTTGGCTCTGGGCGGGCGGTGCAGGTGCAGTTGATTGCGCTGCAACGCGCCCAGCTTATTCGCGAGACCGGGCGTGTGCCGGAGCTGGGCATGCAATACCTGTTCGTTTCGCCGCTGCTGCGCGAGGCCACTTACGAAAGCTTGCTCACTGCCCAACGTGTTGGTTTTCACGCCCGCATCGCCGAGTATTTGGAGCGCCACATCAGCGCCAGCGCGCTGGTTGGGTATCACGGCTTGCTGGCCTACCACTACAGCGGCGCACAAGACCCGCACAAAGAACTGTTCTATACGTTGCTGGCGGCAGATGAGGCGCGCAATGTGTATGCCAATGCCGAGGCGCTTTCGCGCTATACGCGCGCCCTCAGCTTGTTGGAGCAACTGCAAGCAAAGACTACGAACGACACCCAGCGCCGCGCCATACAAACCCAAGAGTTTGAAGTGTTGCGAGGCCGCTGTGCCGTGCGCCTGGCGCTGGGCGAGATGACGAGCGCAGGCGAAGACGCGCAAGCCCTGTTGCAGCTCGCAAGCCAGATGAGTGATGAACCCGCCTGGCAAGTGGACGCGTTGTTGATGCACATCGAAGTACATTCGGCCAGCGATACGCGTGAGCGTGTGACGCAAAATCTCGAACAGGCCTACCAGGCATTGCGGTTGGCGCAGCAGATGAACGACCGGCACCGCGAAATGCAAAGCTGGATGGCGGTGTCGCAGGCCCGCTTTTATTTGCGCCTGCCCGAAAGCGAACAGGCCGCCGAGCGCGCTCTTGAGTTGGCCCGCCAACTGGAAGACCGGCAGGCCGAGGTTTCGATACTGGTGTCAATCAGTGAGGCGTATGGCATCGATAATTTGTCGCGCAGCGAGGCCTATGTGCAAGAGGCGCTGGCCCGCGCCGAGCATCTGGATGACAAGGGCACGCGCATCTCGCTGCTGGGCGCGCTCAGTCAACAGTTCGAGCGACGCGGAGATTACTATCACCAACTGGTGCAATATGAGCAACCGCGTTTGAACCTGGCGCGCGAGATCGGACATCGGCACATTGAGGCGAGGGCGCTGAATGCGTGTGGGCAGATTCAAGGGTTGTATTTGGGTGATTACGCAACGGGCTTGTCGCTGATGGAAGAGGCCCTTCGAAAGTCGGAACCAGCAACTGGGCGGGTGTTTCTCTTGTTACGCATTGCGCAAATCCAGGCAGTAAAAGGCAATTTGGCTGAGGCCCAGGCCGTGTTGGAACAGGCGCGGCCCTACACTGCGCATACGCTGAACAATGTGGGGTGGGTGGGCCTTACGCTGGTGAGCGCGATTGTGGAGACAGCGATGGGTATTGCCAAAAGTGATGAGGCCAGCCTGCGTGCGGCGGTGGCTAACACCTGGCAGGCCCAGCAAATGGTGACAGACAACTTGGTCTCGCGGCAATACCGCATGGCGGCGGCTTGCCACGCAGCTACGGCGCACATGCAACTGGCTTATCTGCTGGCGTTGGATGCAGATAAGCCGAACCCCGATGCCGCGCGCGCGGCAGAGCGTGAGCAGCACCTGCGGTGGGCGCTCGATTCATCGCAAGCCGCGCTGACGACGTATACCGAATTTGGTTTTACACAAGTAGTTGAATGCACAAGCGAGGAAATTCTATTTCGGCACAGCCAGGCGCTGGCGGTGAATGTGCGCGATGCCGAAGCCATTGTCTATTTGCGCCGTGCCTACGATGAAATGATGCGCAAGCATGATTTGATCCCCGCCGACAGCGGCTTTCGGCAGAGCTATCTTGATATTGCATTGCATGGAGAGATTCTTGAGGCCAGCGCGCTGCCTACCCAAATGAGCTGAGAAATGCACCCGCCAACGCAGACGTGTTAATCTCTAGTCACTCTCATGCACGAAGAAAAACGACACCATCTTTCCGATCCCGTCGCTACTTGTGGCGACCGCGTTTACGTCATCGGCTCGCAGAATGGCTTGTTCCCAGATAGTTGGGGCGGGCACACGCCCCACGAGATGAACGGGGTGTGGGATCACCCCATTAAGCTGCTGGATGGCTATTGGTTTGGCGTGGCGATGGTGGGTAAGGGCGAAACAAATTGGCTGAGCGAAGCCACGGCCTGTCGCGCTTTCCCTACCTACACCGAATTTGATTACGCCTGCGGCCCGCTCCAACTAACGCGCCGAGACTTTGTGCCGGATGGCGTGGAAGGTGTGGTCGTAAGTTTGGAAGTCAAGAGTCAAGAGTCCTTCGCGGAATCCATCGAACTAACTGCGCTGTTTCGCAGTGATTTACGACCGGTGTGGCTGGGTGAACAAACCGGCCTGCACGATGCCGAAGATACGGCGACGGTGAAGGATGACGTTTGCGTCTTTCAAGACAGCAAGAATCCCTGGTGCTGTGTTATTGCCGCCGACCAACCCCCAACTCAAACGCAAACTTCCTCAACCCTCTTTGGCCCGCAGCGTACGCACGGCCAGGGTGCATCGGTTCAATCCATTTATCCGTTGCAATTCGTTGAGGGCGAAGCGAAGATAACGTTCTTCATCGCTGGCTCTGCGGAAGGTGAGCAGGCTGCGATGGCGACGCTGGCGCAACTGCGCACGCAGCACACTGAGTTATTCGCGCAGAAGCAAAACGCTTACGAGCGCCTCATCAGCACCAGCCGCGTGACCACGCCGGATGCCCAACTCAACAAAGCGCTGGCCTGGGTAAAGGTAAACGCGCAATGGCTGACGCGCATTCTCCCCTCTCCTCTCACCAGTCTGCTGGCACGGAGAGGGGTCGCATCTGATGCGCGGGGTGAGGTCAGCGTCGGCGCGGGCCTCCCCGAATACCCGTGGTGGTTTGGTATAGACACCGCATACGCCGTGCTGCCCATGTTGCAAGCTGGGCAGTTTGAGCTGGTGAAAGAAAGCCTGCTGCTGCTGCACCGCGAAAGCCTGAAGCGCAACCCGACCGAGCTGGGCCGCGTGATTCACGAGATGAGCAGCAACGGCGCGGTGTTTAACGAGGGCAATGCCGTGGAGGTGCCTGCGTTTGTGCGGGCGGTGCATCAATATTGGCAGTGGACGGGCGATGACGATTTTCTGCGCGAGATGTATCCGTTTTGCAAGCAAGGCGTGCTGGATTATTTGCTGGGCGCGTGCGATGCCGATGGTGATTTGTGTCCGAGCGGGCGCAGCATCATCGAGACATTGGAGATGCACGCCGACTTGGAAGTGATTGACGTGGCGGCCTACACCTGCGAGGCGCTTTCGCGTTTAGTAACCATGGCCGAGTACACAGGAGAGTCCGCAGAACAAACCAGGTTTCTCCGAGAAACCTGGTTTGTTCTGCGGAGGCGGCTCTTAACCGAATGGTGGCTGGAGGACGAAGGCTTGTTTGCCGATGTGCGCGCCAGCAAGCGCGAAGTGAACGCCGCCTTGCAACATTTGGCCGATGCTGCCGCCAAGCTAAACCGCGAAGCCGCTGGCGATGACTTTGCGCGCCAAGTGCAGCAAGCCCATGATTTCTTTGCACCGGGGCTAACGCAGTACGCCAACGAACCCGATGACAAAGACCTGCCCTGGCTGCTGCGGCATTGGGTGGTGATGTGCCCCATCGAAGTTGGGCTGGCAACCAAAGCGCAGGCGCGCACGGCGTTGGCGCGCATGCAGTCCGATGAGTTTTGCGGCGAATGGGGCATGCGGCTGCACCCTAATCGGGACGATGTGATGAGCATCAACACCGGCTTGCTGGTGCTCTCTTTGGCGCGCTATGGCTACACGCACGCTGCGCTGCGCATGATGCACACATATGCGTCGGCATTGTCTTACCGCACGCCAGGTGCTATTTGTGAAGCGCTGCCGGGCAAGTGGTGTTTTGTGCAGCTTTGGAGCAACCTGGGCGTGACATCGCCCACGGTGGAATGCTTTTTGGGGATTGAGCCGGACGCGGGGCGGCGCAAGCTGCGCGTGGTGCCGAACTTACCTGCGGATTGGGATTCCGCCGAGGTGACGCAGTTGCGTGTGGATCAATCTTTGATTGATGTGCGCGTGGAGCGCAGCCCCGGCGTGATTGCCATCCGCGTGAACGGCGCGGCTGAGTTTGAGTTGGAGCTGGGCGTGGTGTTGCGCGAGGGCGAGAAGGTGAAGCAGTTTTTGCTGAATGGGCAAGCTGTGGCCTGGCAAGAGGAAGAGCGCAACGTGGGTGGGTGCGTGACGTGTAAAACGACGGGCTCGTCTGTTGCCACCACGCTCATCATTGAGTTGAGTTAGGACAAGCAAAGGAGGCCGAGCGTTTCCGCGGTTAGTAACTCGTGCCGCGATTCAATGCCTTGCGCAAGTTACTAACCGGCTAAAGCCTCGGCCTCCGAATTTGAATCGGATTTACATTACGAAGGTTTGTTGAGCGCAGCTTGTTCTTTGCTGGGCGGCTGCAATAATTCCAGCGTAATGCCATCGGGGTCGAACAGGTAGATGGCGAAGCCGCCTTTGTTTACACCCGCCTCAATCGCCACTGGCTTTTCGGCTTTGAAGCGCACGCCCAGCGCCTTCATGCGCACAAACTCGGTGTGAATGTCATCCACCACAAAGGCCCAGTGGCCATTGGCCTTGAAATAGGTGTTCAGATCGTTGCCCTCTTGCGGCGGCGGCAAAATGTATTCCACCAGCTCGATGTGATGGTTGGCCCCCTCCGCAAACGGCTGGCCCGGCACTTTAAGCTGCGCCACTTTGAGATGCGCGTCCGCATAGCCGACGAGTTTGCCGGTGTAGGCGTTGTGCTGCTCCTGCCCGCGGAAGTAATCCAGGCCCAGCACCTCGGTGTACCACTTTACGCTGGCCTCTAAGTTTTTGACGGTGAACGAAACGTGAAAAATACCTTTAATCATGGAGAGTTCTTAGTGTTAAGTGCTTAGTCCTTAGCGAGTTCACTAAGGACTAAGCACTAAGCACTTTTTACTTGAGTAACTTGAGTGCGCCTGCCACAATCGCTCCCGCCTGTGGCAGCACGGTTTCCTCGAGGGCTTTGGCGCTGTGGATCGGTAAATCTAAACCGGCTACGCGGGCGATGGGCGCATCCAGTTCATCGAAGGCTTGCTCCATCACGCGCATGGCAATTTCTGCGCCCACGCCGCAACTGGCGTGGCTCTCGTGCGTTACCAGCAGGCGATGCGTTTTCTTGAGCGAAGTGATGATGGTGTCCATGTCCATCGGCACGGTGCTGCGCAAGTCAATCACCTCGGCACTGATGTTGTGTTCCTTTTGCAAGACCTCGGCAGCTTCCAGCGCCAGCAGCAGTTGGCGCGAGTAGGCCACGATGGTTAAGTCTGTGCCCGCGCGTTTCACATCGGCCTTGCCCAGTGGCACCAGGTGTTCGCCGTCGGGAACCTCGCCCCTCGTGTTGTAGAGCAGTTTGTGTTCGATGAACATCACCGGGTCGTCTTGGCGCAACGCACTCTTCAGCAGGCCTTTTGCATCGGCAGGCGTAGAAGGCAACACCACTTTCATACCGGGCATGTGCGTAAACATAGCCTCAAAGCTCTGCGAGTGTTGCGCGCCATTGCCACGCCCGCCGCCTTGTTGGGCGCGCAACACCAGCGGCACTTTTACGCGCCCGCCGCTCATGCTGCGCATCTTGGCGGCCTGGTTCCAGATTTGGTCGGCGCATACCAGCGCAAAGTCCATAAACATCAGCTCGGGCACGGGCCGCTTGCCGGTCATGGCCATGCCCACAGCCATGCCCACAAAGCCCGCCTCGCTAATCGGCGTGTCTTTCACGCGCCTGGGGCCAAACTTCGCCAGCAGTCCCTCGGTCACACGGAACACGCCGCCATAGCTGCCGATGTCCTCGCCCATCAAAATAATGTTTGTGTCGCGCTCCATCTCCTCGGTCAAAGCCTCGCGCAAGGCTTGGGTGTAAGTTAGTTCTCTCATAGCTAATAGCTTTCAGCGGTCAGCTATCAGCTTTTGCGCGCCAGTTCAAAGCTGACCGCTGAAAGCTGATCGCTGATCGCTCTGTCAGGCCCACACATCCTCAAATACTTCGCTGGGCTGTGGCTCCGGGCTGTCTTTAGCAAACTTGATGGCGGCGTCTATTTGCGTTTTTACACGCGCGGAGATGGCATCGAACTCGGCATCTTTTACGCCGTGTTGGGTTGCCAGCAGTTCGCGGGTGCGCACAATGGGTTCGCGTTTGCGGGCTTCGGCCACTTCTTCTTTGGTGCGGTAGGTCTCGCTGTCACCGATCATGTGGCCGGTTAATCTGTAGGTCATGGCTTCGATGAAGGTGGGGCCTTCACCAGCCCGGGCGCGTGCGGCGGCTTCGCTGACGATGTTGTACACGGCTTCGATGTCGTTGCCGTCAATCGTCACCGCCCGCATGTTGTAGCCTTTGGCACGGTCGGCAACGGTGTTGAGGGGATTGCTGTCTTTTAGCAAGGTCATCTCGGCATATAGGTTGTTCTCGCACAACAGAATTAAGGGCAGCTTCCACAACTGGGCCATGTTCAGCGTCTCGTGAAACACGCCCTGGTTCACCGCGCCATCGCCAAAGAATGTGAGGGCGACCCGGCCATTGCCGTCGCCCTTGTCGTCCAACTGCGCGCTAAACGCGCCGCCCGCTGCAATTGGCACGCCTGCCCCCACGATGGCGTTCTCGCCCAGCAAGCCAATCGTCGGATCTGTCCAGTGCATGCTGCCACCTTTGCCTTTGCTAACGCCCGTGCGCTTGTTCAACATCTCGGCCAACGCGGCGTTAATGTCTATGCCTTTGGCAATGCACGCGCTGTGGCCGCGATAGGTGCAGGTCATGTAGTCATCTTGGCGCAGCGCAAAGCACGCGCCTACGGCTGTGCCTTCTTGCCCAATGCTGGGGTGCAGGCTGCCGCGAATCATTTTCTCCATGTAAAACTGAATACATGTCTCTTCAAACGCTCGGCACAGGCACATGCGTTCGTACATTGAAAGGAGGAGGGATTTGTTCATAGGAGTTTGAAGGTTTGGGAGTTTGAGTTGGAAGGTTGGAACAAACCTTCCAACCTTCCAACTCAAACCTTCCTCATCTTGTATTGATTGAACCTCTCACATAGTCCGCATCGTCACTCACCAAGAAGGCCAGCAGCTTGGCGACGCCGATGGGATCGCCCAGGCCTTGCGTGGCGGCAAATTCTTGGATGGCGACTTTGGGATCCTGGCCCTTACGGATGGCATCTTGTTCGATGACCGAGAGCTTCATGGCGGTGGTGATGTTGCCGGGGCAGACCACGTTGACGCGTATGCCTTCCGGCCCCAGCTTGTTGGCCATCGTAATGCCCAGGCTGCTAACGCCACCTTTGCTGGTGCCGTAGGCATAGCTGCTGCTGCCGCCCGCTGCAGCGGCGGACGAAATCAAAATGATGGCGGGCATCGCACCCTTTTTGAGCAAAGGCGTGGCGTGCTTGGCGCACAAAAAGCTGCCCACTGTGTTCACCTCAAACACCTGGCGGAAAGTCGCCACATCAAATTCTTCTATCGGCGTGTAAGCGCCTTTCAAAATGCCTGCGGTTTGGATCAAGCCATCCAGCTTGCCGTGGGTTTGGGCCACGCTGGCAAACAAGGCTTGCACGTTGGCTTCGTCGGTTACGTTTACCTTTACAAAGCTGCCGCTGATGGCGCTCGCTGTTGCCTTGCCTTCGGCTTCGTTGAAGTCGGCGACGATGACGGTGGCACCACGCTGGGCGCATAGTTCGGCTGCCGCTTTGCCAATGCCGGTGGCCGCTCCGACAATTAAGATGGTTTTGCCTTCGAGGGTCTTGCTAGACATATTCAAAAGATTGTATGCACCCATGAATAACTAGCAAAATGTAACTGCTCAGCCTCCCACTTTTCTCGACAGAATGAACAGAATTCAACAGAATATTCTGTAAATTTTGTTCATTCTGTCTAAATGATTGAGAGATGGGCTGAGTAGTTACAGCAAAATTATGAATTCACACATTACCAACTTTGTCACTTTGAAAGATTTATACGGCACCGACGAGATGCGCGCTGTGTTCGACGAACAACACTTGGTGCAAAAGTGGCTGGACGTAGAAATGGCGTTGGCGCAAGCCGAGGCTGAACTGGGCGTCATCCCCCGAACTGCCGCTGATGAGATTGCACGCCAGGGCCGCGCCGAGAACATTGACCTGACGCGCATGAAGCAGGGCGTGGATCACACGCTGCATCCCATCGTGCCGCTGATTCGGTTGTTCCAAGAAGCCTGTACGGGGAATGCGGGCGAATACATTCACTGGGGCGCGACCACGCAAGACATTATGGACACCGGCGTGGTGTTGCAACTCAAAGAGGCCACAGATATTTTTGAGCGCCACCTGCGCGAGCTGGAAACCTTACTGATGGCGCTGACGGCGGCGCATCGTGACACGATCATGCCGGGCCGCACGCATGGGCAACACGCGCTGCCAATCACCTTTGGCTTTAAGACGGCGGTGTGGCTGGATGAAGTGCGCCGCCACCAGCAACGGCTGGCGCAGTGCAAGCCGCGCGTGTTGGTGGGCCAGTTCGGCGGCGCGGTGGGCACGCTGGCGGGTGTTGCTGAACACGGCCTGGAGATTCGCCGCCGCATGATGGCGCGTTTAGGGCTGACCGAGCCAACAATTACGTGGCATGTGGCGCACGATGGCTTTGCCGAATACGCCAACGTGATTGCGATGCTGGCAGGCACGTGTGGCAAGATTGCGCACGAAATTATTGCCTTGCAAAAGAGCGAGGTGATGGAAGTTGAAGAGCCGTGGGCCGAGGGCAAGGTGGGCAGCAGCACCATGCCGCACAAGCGCAACCCCATGTTGTGCGAGGCGATTGTGGCGCTGGCACGGCTGTGCTTTAACCAGGCGCGGGCGGCGCTGGATGGGCTGATTCAAGAACACGAGCGCGACTGGTCTGTGAACCACATGGAGTGGGCGTATCTGCCGGAGCTATGCGTGTTGGCCGATGGTGCATTAAGCCTAACCTTGCGCGTGCTGCGCGACCTGCGGGTTTACCCCGACCGCATGCGCAAAAATTTGGATGCGCTAAATGGGCTGATGCTGTCTGAAGCGGTGATGTTTGCGTTGGGCGAGACGGTGGGGCGGCAGACGGCACATGAGGTGGTGTATGACTGCGCGATGCACGCTGTGAACCATGCCGAGCCTTTTCGAGAGGTGTTGCTGCGGAATGCCGTTGTCGCTCAGCATTTGGGCGCGGAGGAGATTGATCGCTTGCTGGACCCGACGCGGTATGTGGGGTTGGCGGGAGCGATGGTGGATGCGGTGTTATCGAGGTAATTGATTCAATACCGTGAATGTCAACTTTGATCCTCGACCATATTGGGCTGTTACTTTCCAACAACCTGCTGATGGAAAGAAGTCAACCATCATGGCGTGTCCAAATTCTGCGGCATAAACAGCAACAGCCGGTGTGAGCTTTGCCACTGGGCGTTTTTCACCGATTAACGAGGCAGTCACTCGTAACTTGGTTGGGTCGAACAGCCCTGACCGTCCGGGCATTGAGTTTTGAATATCTTTCCCAAAGAAGCTATTTCGCCAAAACACCATCTTCTGGTTCCATCTTCCATCCTTGGGCAGATCTGTCCATAGTTTGCTTGTGCCATACCAAAAGTTATCTGGAGAGCTGGTCACGCGATCTACATTGGGCGGCACAAATTTAGATACAGGTGGCTTTGTGACTGGGCAGCCAGTCAGCCCATATGACTTGGTTGTACCAGCGCCGAATCCAACAGCCATAAATGTGCCCAGAACCAAGATTAGTTTTGCCAATTGGCAAGATTTTTTCATATGAAAAATACACCACGCATCAGGTGATGGTTCCGTGTCATGGTGAGAACAAAAGCAGAGATCACGTCTTCACCGCCCCCGCCCCCAACCCCTGCACCACAAACCGCTGCGAAAAGTAGTACAGCGCCATGACTGGGATGGCCGCCACTACCGAGCCGGCCATGATGAGGTTCCAGCGGAAGACATCG
>JAYTNY010000440.1:0-7673 GCA_043748055.1 Roseobacter sp. | reverse complement strand
GTGATGTTGGGACGTGGCACGGCCTGGCTGGACACCGGCACGCACGAGAGCCTGCTGGAAGCCAGCAACTTTGTGGAGACGATTGAGCATCGGCAGGGCCTCAAGATTGCCTGTCTGGAGGAGATCGCCTTTCGCAAGAACTGGATTACTGCCGAGCAGGTGATGGCGGTGGGGAATCGCTCGAAGGACAATGAGTATTGTCAGTATTTGCGGCGGTTGGTGGAGGATTCTGGGAAGTAGAGCGCTATGAACGAGAGCAACTCAAGCGCCCCCGCACTGTTTGGGATTCGCAATTCGAATCGAGACTTTAACAAAGCATCCGCGTGGGGTAAGAATCAATTCAACAATACATTTCCTGTGGCTTTGAGTTGCTACATGAACCAGCGGGGACTTCAACCTGTGCTTTTGACGTTGGATGATAATTTTCGAGTCGTCCACCAAAAGATAGGTGTAGACAAACTTTTTGGTATCGCACCTGATTCACCTGATTTGTTTTTCAGCTTCGAGGTTGACTATCAGCCCTACCAAAAAATGATTTTGGGGGCATTGCCTCGTGTTGATCTGGTTACGCGCAATACCAGGACAGACCAATCCCTGTGCGGAATCGAGGTCAAATTGACGGCATTGCCCGACAATGGAACAGCGCGTTTAACTGATGAAAAATTTGGATGCGAAATCGTTGTTCGTCCCGATACAATTGTTTATCAAGCATTGAGCATTGCTAGTAGTTTTTATACAGAGCGCCAAGTGTTATTGGAAATATTGTCGCCTGCTTGTGACTCCATCAGTGAATGGAGAGATGAGCGGGCATTAGCGCACAAGGTTGACGTGCTGGCAGGCGTGATACGTCAAGTAATCAAGAGCGGGCTTCACATTCAGAAGCCATTGATTATGCAGCCAGTTTGGAAGACCCTCGGCAAGTCTGCGCAACTTGCTGAGCATTGCCTGGATGTGTTTGTGTGGAGCGACTTGGCGCTTTTGCGACTGTTTATGGACGAGGTCAATCAAGCAGAAGGCGCGATGAAAATTCAACGGCCAGCCCGATCCATTATTTGGCTGGCCAAGATGCTTTACGATTTTGCAAAAGAAGGCAAGTTCAACCCTGCCGCAATTACAAACCAGCTTTCATACAGTTCACGCACAGATAAAGCATTTGCGATAGGCGGCACAAAAACGCATCGCTATATGGCTTGCCCAGAGTTGACCAAGCCGCGTGTGACGAAAGCAGAAATAAGAAATATCATTCTTGGTGGCGGACAAAATTTTCTCAGCCCAGAGCGACGGTTTGATGCCATCATTTCAAGCACACCTGATCTTTTCAAGTAACATAAAGTCATGCAAACGGGAATGCGTGTCATAGATTTGTTTTCAGGTTGCGGCGGCATGTCGCTTGGTTTTGACAATGCAGGCTTCACAGTTGTAGCTGCCTTTGACCACTGGCAAGCGGCCGTGGACGTGTATCGCCTCAATTTTCAGCACCCAATTTTTCAGGTTGATCTTGGCAACCTGAACGAAAATTATTCGCAGTTCTCTGAATTTGAGCCGAATTTGATCATT
This sequence comes from Roseobacter sp., assembly GCA_043748055.1. Lineage (GTDB taxonomy): Bacteria > Chloroflexota > Anaerolineae > J036 > Brachytrichaceae > JANMVQ01. The sequence goes on along the minus strand of JAYTNY010000440.1, from coordinate 6,116 downwards.
GGTGGTCCGCCTTGCCAAGACTTTTCTCATGCAGGCAAACGAAATGAAGAACTTGGGCGCGCAGATTTGACGCTGAACTATGCAGAAATCATTACCCACGTCAAACCCAACTATTTCGTGATGGAAAATGTTGAACGAGCCGTTAAAAGTAAGCGGTTCACGCAAGCTCGTGAAATGTTTAAGCGAGCAGGCTACGGAATTACCGAGCGCGTCTTGGATGCTAGTTTTTGTGGTGTTCCGCAAGCCCGCAAGCGGGTATTTTTGATTGGTGAGTTAGATGGCCAAGATGAATTTTTGGCTAGTTATTTAGATAAAAATCTTTCGCCGAAGCAATTGACTGTTGGTGAATATTTCACCCAAGTCGTCAAACGGCAACTGGACACACAGTATTACTATCGCCACCCAAGAAATTATTCTCGGCGCGCCATCTATGGTGTCAATGAACCTAGTGCGACAATTCGTGGTGTAAATCGTCCAATTCCAGCAAACTATCTCGGACATCCGGCTGATGCTGCCCCTGTATCAGAAAAAGTTCGCCCTCTCACCACCACCGAACGGAGCTTTATTCAGACTTTCCCAACAAGTTTCGTATTTAAGGGAACGAAGAGCGATGTTGAGCAAATGATTGGTAATGCTGTGCCAGTTAAGTTGGCAGAGTATGTTGCCAATGCACTAAGCGATTACCTTAAAGACAAAGAAACAGGCGAAGTTAAACAATCAGCTTTTCAGTTGCGCCTGCTTGAGTCAAAAGCTAAATACACCGCGCCGCTCGCCGCATGACCGTTGCTTTTGGGCTTAGAAATTTATCCGCGTATTCCTCTCCCAAAAAATTCCTTCGGCATACCCCTGAATCGTCGCATCCGCTTTTGCAAGCGCCAGCCGCTTTTCGGCTAAACAGCAGAATTGCCGATCACGTTCGATGCCGCAGAAACGCCGCCCCAACTTTTGAGCAACCACTGAGGTAGTACCAGAACCTAAGAAAGGATCAAATACAAAATCACCGGGCTTTGAACTCGCCAAAATAATTTTGGCGAGCAGCTTCTCCGGCTTCTGTGTTGGATGATCGGTGTTCTCTGGCATAGACCAAAATGGCACGGTTAAATCCGTCCAGATATTAGAAGGATGCGTCAGGCGAAAATCACCTGTGTCGGTCTCGTCCCAATCTTTGGGTTTGCCCTGGTCGTTTTTATACGGTGCAATCACACGCCGTTTAAGTTTTACCGCATCAGGATCAAAAAAATAGTCGTTCGATACCGTGCAAAACCAAATATCTTCGGAAGAATTCTTCCAGTTGGCTTTTGCGCCTCGCCCCTTTTCACGCTCCCAGGTAATTCGGTTTTGAATGTGCAAATGCTTTTCTGCAACAGCTTGAATTGCAGCCGAAGATCGCCAATCACCACAAATGTAAACGGATGCCGTTGGTTTGAGGATTGGCAAGAGCTTTGTAAGCCATGCTTCAAACCAGTTCTGATACTCAGCAGTACTGGTCTCCTTAAAAACCAATTCGTTAAATCGTTTGGTTAAGTTATATGGCGGATCGAGAAACAAGAGATCAACAAAACTGCTTGGTAAATAACACGCGGCTTCTTCGAAATTCTGGCAAAGCGTTTTGTTTTCAATGTCGGTGAGTGTAGTCGGGGAATCAATGCAACCCAGGCGGCTGCCATACTGCGCCATCTCCACATCGGTCAGCGTCAGCGTGCGGTTGCGGGGCGCACGATACTTGGTGTTACTCTCGCTCATGGCGCAATTATCATTTACAGGCCACGGCTCATGCGCGCTACAATCCCCCGCGTGAGACCCATCAAAATCTCCCTCACACGACTCGTCACCCTGCTCCTCAGCATCACCCTTGCGCTTGGCCTGCTGGCGGCCAACGCCGTTGCACGCACGCCGCAGCAAGGTGCCCCACCTGTCACCCTCGTTATCGAGGCAGGCTTTAACGCCTATGTCAAATCATCGGCCTGGATGCCGCTGCGCATCTCGCTCGACAACACAGGCAATGCGTTGGAAGGCCAACTGGTCTTGGTAAGCGAGAAAACGACCGAGGTCTTTGAGCGATTCGAGCAACCCGTCTCGCTGGCCAAAGGCGCCAAGCGCGAGGTGACGATGTACATCCCCGCCAGCGCCAGCACCTTCGAGGTCAAGCTCATCGTCAACGGTCAAACCATCGCTGCCGCCGCGCCCACCGTGCGCCAACTCGGCGAGACCGATCGACTCGTCGTCGTCATCAGCGACCCCGCCGACGCCTTTAATTTTTTGGGCGATGCGCGCGCGCCTTTTGGGGGCCGCACCGTGGTGGCCCAAATGCGCGCCGAGCAATTGCCCGACCGCACCGCCGCGCTGGACAGCGCCGATGTGTTGGTCTTTAACAATGCAGACACGGGCGCACTCAGCAATGCCCAACGTGCCGCCATTCGGGCCTGGGTGTTGGCGGGTGGCTACCTAGTGTTCAACGGCGGGTCGGGTGCGACGTTGTCGCTCTCTGGTTTTGCTGAGGTGGCCCCAGCACAACCCGGCACCGCACTCATCGGCGGCTCGCCCAATGCCTTTCGCCAGTTTATGGCCCCGGCTGCCCTCGGCGAGCTGCCCGATAGCCTCGTGCTCAACGTCCCCTCAGTTCAACTTCAACTGAACCCGAACGCCAAAACTGTAATTGGCGCAAAAGAAACGCCTTTGGTGGCGCGGCTGGAATTGGGTCGCGGCCTTATCGACCAATTGGCCTTTGATGCCACGCTGGCCCCCATGCGGGATTGGGTGGGCCGTACGCCGTTGTTCGCCGCGCTCATTGGCGGGCGTGTAGACCTGCCCGCCAGCGTAGGCGCGTTGCGCGAGGATTCTTTGCCCGCCCAAACTGCCAGCGCCCTGCCTGCTGCGGCACTGCCTTCGGTGTTGCTGGTCGGTGGCTTTTTGCTGCTGTATGTTTTGGTGATCGGGCCGCTCAATTACATCGTGCTGCGCAGGATCAAACGCTTGTCGTGGGCGTGGGTCACTATTCCCGCTGTCGTTATTGCGTTTACGTTGGCCGGTGTGTTAACCGGGTTTCGTTTGCGCGGCAATGCGCCGCAGGTGCATCGCTTAAACCTGATGATGGGTGATGCGCGCAGCCGCGATGCACGCAGCTTTGCGTTGCTGGGCTTGTTTGCGCCGCGCCGCACGGATGTGAACTTGGAAGTGGAGCGTGACCTGGCTGAGATGGTGAGCGACCAGCGCACACCGCGCGCGTTAGTTGGTGGCGCATCGTTCAGCGTAGGCGAGCCGGGCACGATGAACGGCCTGACGATTGGCGGCAGCGATGTACGGGCGGTGTATGCGCGGGGCGAGGGCGAACTTCCACCCATCGAGGCCGATCTGAAGTTTGTGCCTGCGGCCAGTCCCAGCACCTATGCCGCACTGCGTGGCACGCTGCGCAACCCATCCAGAGTTTTGTTGAAAGACTGTGTGTTGTTTGCAGGCAAGGACTATCAGGCTTTGGGCGATATTGCCGCTGGCAGCACGCACGATGCCAGCGTGACGATGTTTTTGGGCAAGCCGCAGCCCGCCATGAACCTGCGCAATGCCCGCCTGGGCCGCGACCGCTATTACCGAGGGCCATACAACAGCTATCGTGGCACGCGCGCGTCGAGGGCCAGCGTGCCTCTGGGCAGCCCTGGGTCATCCAGCAGCGGCAGCACCACACCGCCCTTTGATCTGGCGGGCGAGCCGATTACTAGCGGGCTGGTGAACTGGCGCGAGTTCCCGCGCAGCGACACGCTGACGCAAGAGGCTGAACATGGGCTGGTGTTTGCGGTGCTGGGCGATGAACGCATAGGTGTGGGTGCCCATGTGGCCTGCTGGGCAGAAGGCGAAGGTGCAAGTGCGCTTGCGAGCGCCCACGTGGCTGGCGCAGAATACACCGATCGCTCACTGCTGATCTGGCGTGTGCCGGTGCAAAGTGCCCTGGCCGAGAAGGACACGCTGCTGCCGCCGGATGTGTTTGCGTGGAGCTTGTTCGCCTCAGGCACTTCGGCCAATTTCAGCGATCAGGGCTTGGCACTGGAGGCCGGTGAACACATCATTGACCTCTCGCCCTGGCTCGATCTTCGGCCCGCCAGCAGCGCCATCAGCCTGACGCTGGACACGGCCTTTGAGGGCACGCCGCTGTCGGCGCTCAAGCGCACCGCAATCGAAATTTTTGATTTTCGCGCGCAGAAGTTTGTGATGCTGGCTGAAGACGTAACCGTGTTGACAGGTAGCGATGCCTTCAGCGGTTCGTATCTCTCGCCTGTTGGGGGCATTCGGCTTAAGCTCGTTGCGCAAGACGACACCGTGACGCTAAGCGATTTGGCGGTGCGGGTGAAGTTGATCGAGTGACCAGACATCCTTTTTCCATCTTGACAATTAATTCCTCATAATCTATAACTTATACGATTCACTTAATCGTATAAGTCGGCAGACTTGCTTGTTATGAAGGCTAAAAACAGTCAGCTCGTCACCATGAAGGATGTAGCGAAGCACGCCGGTGTTTCGCAGGCCACCGTGTCGTACGTCCTCAATGATGTGGCTGGCGAGAACATCCCCGAAGAGACGCAGGTGCGGGTGCGCGCTTCGATCCGCGCATTGGGCTACCGCCCCAATATTGGCGCACGGCAGATGCGCACGCAGCGCACCAATCTGCTCGGCTTTGTGACCGATGTGATTGCCACCACGCCCTATGCCGGAGCCATCATCAAAGGCGCACAAGATGCAGCCCGCAGCGCGGGCAAGATGCTGTTGCTGATGAATACCGATGGCATTCCCGATGAAGAAAGCAATGCGATTGAGACCTTGTTGGAGCATCGCGTCGAAGGCATAATTTTTGCCACCATGTATCACCATGAGGTGCAGCCACCCGCGACGTTGAAAGAGACGCAGGCGGTGCTGTTGGATTGTTTTGTCGCCGACCGCTCTATTCCCTCGGTGACACCGGATGAAGTGCGGGGCGGTCGAGAGGCAACCGAGGTGCTGCTTCAAAAAGGCCATCGCCGCATCGGCTTCATCAACAATAGCGATTCGATACCTGCTACTTCTGGCCGTTTGCTGGGCTACCAGCAGGCGTTGGCCGAGCGCGGCATCGCATTCGATGAGTCGCTGATTCGGACTGCCAACGCGTCTGCTGGCGGCTACGGCTACGACTGTGCGCTTGATCTGATGCGTCGCCCCAACCCACCCACTGCACTCTTTTGCTTCAACGACGGCATGGCGATGGGTGCCTACGACGCGCTGCGCAAGCTCAATCTCGCTGTTCCAGACGATGTCGCCATCGTCGGCTTCGACAACCAGGAAATCATTGCTGCCTGGTTGCACCCCGGCTTATCCACCATGCAACTGCCTCATTACGAGATGGGCGTGTGGTCGGTGAAATATTTGCTGGGAGAGATTTCTGAAGAAGATGAAAAACAAGGAGGTGACCAACCGATTCAAAAAGTTTTGCCTTGCCCCTATGTCCCCCGCGCCTCGGTGTAATACCCGCGCGACACAAGCATCGAGCTTGAACAAATAAAAATAGCAGAAAGAGTAAAAGGAGAAATTTCCAAGATGAGACAGAAGCAAACATCCCTGATAAGTTTGATGGCAGCCGCAGCCGTGTTGCTTTCGGCATGCGTCACGCAGCAAGCGCCCGGTGCTGCACCCGCCGCGCCTGCCGCACCGGCTGCAACCGAGGCACCTAAGCCTACCGATCCCCCCAAAGCCACCGAGGCACCCAAAGCCACAGAAGCGCCCAAGCCTACGGAAGCTGCGGCTGTCCCTGCGGGCAAGACCAAGCTCACCCTGTGGTACCACGGCGCAGGCAACGAGGTGGAGCGCACAATTTTGGACGGGATCGTAAACGACTTCAACAAGTCGCAAGACAAATGGCAGGTGGAGCGCCAGGACTTTCCGCAAGCCAGCTACAACGATTCGATTGTGGCGGGCGCATTGGCCAAGACCCTGCCCGACATCATTGATGTGGACGGGCCGGTGATGCCAAACTGGGCTTGGTCGGGTTACATGGCCCCGCTGGAATTGCCTGCTGGCACGATTGATAAATTCCTGCCCGGCGCAGTCGGCAAATGGCAAGACAAAGTGTATTCGGTGGGTCTGTGGGATGCCGCCAT
>JAYTNY010000439.1:0-3017 GCA_043748055.1 Roseobacter sp. | reverse complement strand
GCCCGCGTTACCGTGAGGCGGCCTACGAGGCGATTAAAGAGGCGATTCTTTCGGGCGCGCTGCCGGTGGCCGATGCGCTAACCGAGGAAGGCCTGGCTGCCCAACTCAATATCAGCCGCACACCCGTGCGCGAGGCGCTGGCGTTGTTGGAGCATGAGCAACTGATTGCGCCCAAAGGCCGGGGTTTGTTCGTCAAACAAATCTCGCGGGATGAATTCATCGAAATGTTTGTAGCCAACGAACAGATTGAGCCGTATTTGGCGCGCCGCGCTGCATTGTGCGCAACCAAAGAGCAGCTTGCCGCGCTGCGCGAGGCCGTTGCCCAGGCCAAAGCCAGCGCGTGCGAGGGCCAGGTTAACTTTGCCGGGTTCTTGCGGGCCTCACGCAATTTTCATCGCACAGTGGGTGAGGCGGCGGGCAACAGCGTGCTAACCCAGTTTGTGGTGCGCAACGAAGAGCGTGCCGACATGTATTTGCTAAACGCGGGCAAGCAACCGAATGTTGCCAGCATGTGCGCCTCGAACGATGAACACGCTGCCATTCTTGCGGCCATTGAACAGGGCGACCCGGACACGGCGGCGCGCTTAGTCATTTATCACGCGCAGTCGTTGCGGCTGCGCTTTGGCACGCTGTTTACGCAAGGAGATTAGGCTGAGTGCTTAGTCCTTAGCGAACCTGCTAAGGACTAAGCACTCAGCACTTTCAACTTTTTTATCATGCCAAAAATAGCTGTGATCGGTGCGGGGAGCGCGGTGTTCTCGCTCAACTTTATTCGGGATGTGTGCATGAAGCCCAACTTGCGCGGCTGCACAGTGCACTTTATGGACATTGACCAGAGCCGCCTGGATGGCGCGCACGGGCTGTGCGTGCGCTATGCCCAGGAAGTGGGTCTTGAGTTGGACTTGCGCAAGACGACAGACCGACGCGAGGCGTTGCAAGGCGCGGATGTTGTATTGAATCTCGCGTTGGTCGCGGGGCATCATCGTTTACGCGCGGGCTGGGATGTGGCGCGTACGTTTGGCTATGAATGGGGCGGCAGCTTGCATGTGATGCACGACGAGGCATTCTGGATTAATTTTTATCAGCTCCAATTATTCGAGAGCGTGATGCAGGATATTTTGGCGATCTGCCCGAATGCGTTCTACATCCAGCTAGACAACCCGGTGATGGCGGGCATGACGTTGCTGCACCGCAAACATCCAAACATGGCCGGGCGCATGGTGGGCTTGTGCCACGGCTATGCGGCGGTGTATGGGCTGGCAAAGCAGTTGGGCATTCCGCGCACGGGGCTGACCTACGAGATACCCGGCGTGAACCACTTTGTGTGGCTGACGAAATTATTTTCTAACGGCGAGGACATGCTGCCACGCGTGCGCGAATGGGCGGCGCAGCAGCAAGGCCACAAGCTAGCGGATTTGTGCCGGCGGGTGGGCGCGTATCCCATCGGCGACACCGGCACGGATGGCGGCGGGTCGTGGGGCTGGTGGTATCACCGTGATGAGGCCACACGCCAGCAGTGGCACGAAGACCCCTCCATCTTTTGGAATGGCTACTTTACGGGTGGCGAAAAGATGGTGGCCAAGATCAAGAGCGTGGTGGAAGACACCACCGTGAAAGTGACCGAGGCGTTCCCGCCCAGCGAGTCCGACGAGTTGATGGTGCCGCTGATTGAGTCTTGGCTATGCGACATTCCGCGGGTGTTGATTGGCAACGTGGGCAACAGCGGCGAGTATGTGCCGGGCGTGCCGCGCGACTTTGCGGTGGAAGTGCCCACGCTGGTGAGCAAGCGCGGCATCCAACCCATCAGCACCAGCCCGCTGCCACCGGCTGCGCTAGCTTATTTGCTGCGCGATTGTGTGGCGCAGGTGAACCTGGAGTTGGCTGCGTACGAGCAACGCAACAAACAAATGCTGGTGGAGTTGGTGATGATGGACCCCTGGACAACGAGCGAGACCCAGGCGCGCAACATGATTGACGCAGTGCTGGCGCTGCCGGTTCATGCCGAGATGCGGGCGCATTACCAATAATTTATTTTGGACAGGATGACAGGATGACAGGATTTATAAGGATTCTTATCCTGTTGAATCTTGTCATCCTGTCTGGAAAACCAAAGAAAATTAGCTGGGCTGATAAGAACGCGGGTAACGCAGTTGATTGCCTTAGGTTTTCACCACAAAGACACAAAGAACACAAAGAAACCCTTCGTGATCTTTGTGTCTTTGTGGTTCAAATCAGAAAACCTAAGGCAATCAGGTAACGCAGATAAGACAGATTTGCACGGATTTTGATCGTGTGGCTGGTCATTCAGCCATCCACAAAAAATTTTGGAGGACAGAGCCATGAGTAAGCAAAACAGAGATCTGATGAAACGGGCCGTAAACCGCCGCCGCTTTTTGGGGATGGGTGGCGCAGCGGGCATGGGCGCGCTGCTGGCGGCGTGTGCGCCAGCCGCAGCACCAGCAGCCAATGCGCCAGCGGCACCTGCCGCCGCAACCAGTGCCCCCGAAGTTGCTGCACCGGCCAGTGGCAGCGGCATCACGCTGAACACGTTGAACGAAAACTGGGGCGAGATTTACAACAACCTGATGTTGGAGATTAGCAACGATTTCACCAAAGACAACCCGGGCGTGAAGTTGGAGTGGAACTTTGACCCCGACTTTACGACCAAGCTGACGACGTTGTTGGCGGCCAACACGCCACCGGATTTGACGATTATGCGCCCCGGCCCGTTGGCCCGGTTGGCCCCCAAAGGCGCGTTGATGGAGCTGACCGACTTTGTGAAACAGGCGGGCTACACGCGTGAGGACTTTATTCCGGCCATGTATGACAGCGGCTCGGTGGATGGCAAGTTGTATGCCATTCCGGGTGGCGCAGATTACATCTGCATGTTTTACAGCAAGAGTTTGTACAAAGAAGTGGGGCTGGACCCAGAGAAGCCGCCGACCAGCGCGGCTGAGTTAATTGAGCATTCCAAACAGATTTTGAAGAAGGACGCGACAGGCGAAATAGAGCGGGTG